>CATLDI010000085.1 GCA_949902805.1 uncultured Clostridiaceae bacterium | reverse complement strand
TTTTACTCCATAATTTTCTTTTTGATAAAATTCTATTACTTTTAGCTTAAATTCATTTGAGTATTTAGACATAAAATGAACCCTCCTTATTAAACTTATTTTGTCTAATAATTTGGGTTCACTTCATAATTATAGCTACCATATTTTGCTTTTTATATATTTAATAAAGCAAAATTAATATAAAAAGCATGGAATTATTAAAAATAAAAATGTAAATTTATCTCTCAAATAAATATAAGAAAATAATATAGAAATATAAGAAATAAAAATACTAAAAAACAGCAAAAAAACTTACGGAAAATTAAGTTTTTTTGCTGTTTTTTCTTGCTTTTTTTTTATATTTAAAATATAATACAAACATAGGAAAAACTAAGGTGTTTCTAAGCGAAAGGAAGGAAAAATAAAAATGGAAGAAATACAAGACAAAGATGGAAAAATTATTAACAGAGATATTGAGCAAGAGATGAAAACAGCATATATTGACTATGCAATGAGTGTTATAGTATCTCGTGCACTTCCAGATGTTAGAGATGGTTTAAAACCAGTACATAGAAGAATTTTATATACAATGCATGAAGATGGGTTAACACCAGATAAACCATATAGAAAGTCTGCAACAACAGTTGGAGACGTTTTAGGTAGGTACCATCCACATGGAGATAGTTCTGTTTATGATGCAATGGTAAGACTTGCACAAGATTTCTCTATGAGATATCAATTAATTGATGGACATGGAAATTTTGGTTCTATTGATGGTGATGGAGCTGCTGCTTACCGTTATACAGAAGCTAGAATGTCAAAAATGGCAGAAGTTATGCTTACAGATATTGAGAAAAATACAGTAGATTTCATGCCAAACTTTGATGATAGACTTCAAGAGCCAACAGTATTACCAGCAAAAATACCAGCACTTTTAGTAAATGGTTCTTCAGGTATAGCCGTAGGTATGGCAACAAATATACCACCACATAACTTAACAGAAGTTATAAATGGAATTATAAAAATAATAGATGAAGATAATATAACAGATGAAGACTTAATGGGAGTAATAAAAGGTCCAGACTTCCCAACAGAAGGTTTAATACTAGGAAGAGAAGGAATAAAAGAAGCATATACAACAGGAAGAGGAAAAATAACATTAAGAGCAGAAGCAGAAATAGAAGAAATGAGTGGAAATAAACAAAGAATAGTAGTTAACTCACTTCCATACCAAGTAAATAAAGCCAAATTAATAGAAAATATAGCATCATTAGTTAGGGAAAAAAGAATTGAAGGAATAGGCGAAATAAGGGACGAATCTGACAGAGAGCACAAAGTTAGAGTAGTTGTTGAGCTAAAAAGAGATGCAAATGCTAATGTAATATTAAATCAATTATATAAATTTACACAAATGCAAATTACTTTTGGTATTATAATGCTTGCATTAGTAAATGGAGAGCCTAAAATATTAACATTAAGACAATGCCTAGACCATTATATAGACCACAGAAAAGATGTAGTAGTTCGTAGAACAAAATTCGAGCTTGACAAAGCATTAGCTAGAGCACACATTTTAGAAGGTTTAAGAATAGCTATTGATAATATAGATGAAGTAATTAATATTATACGTAATTCTTATGATGATGCAAAAGAAAAATTAATGGATAGATTTGGTCTTTCAGACATACAAGCACAAGCTATATTAGATATGAGATTAAAAACATTATCAGGTTTGCAACGTGAAAAAATAGAAGAAGAATACAAACAATTAATGGAATTAATAGCTCATTTAAGAGAAATATTAAATAGTGAAAGATTAGTTTGTGAAATAATAAAAGAAGAATTAATAGAAAT
>CATLDI010000084.1 GCA_949902805.1 uncultured Clostridiaceae bacterium | reverse complement strand
ATTTTTTTATGATTTCAAAATGTCAAAAATATAACTTAACAAATATATTAAATTATCTAATATTAATAATAATTTATATTAATACTATTTTTTTATTTCTGTAAGTGTTGTTTTTTTTATACATATATAAAAATATTCCGTGAAACATTTTTTTTAAATTATTTCGTGAAACATTAATTATAAGTCCATTTATAATATTATATTGCTGCAGCTTTGCTTATTGATGTGATTTTATCCGATAAAAAAAGGGAGCTTTTTTGCTCCCTTATAACATATTAAATATTGTGGTCAATACAGAAGTACAGAAGGTCAATAAAGAACTACAGAATTATAAACACTGTAGTTAAATATATTTATAAATATATTTTTCTTGCTGGTTCATCAGAAGTTATAATTTTTAAATATTTACATTTTTTAGCAAATTCTTTTAATTCTTCAAGATTATCTGTATTTATTTGTCCCTCAAACATTATATAAGATACTTCATTTTTATATTCTGCTAAAAATTTTGATTTAATGTTGTTTATTCTTTGTGGTGTCATATTAAACTTTCTTGCAACAGTAGCAGGCTGCTCCTTGTTGCAGAATAAATCAATTAATATTAGTTTTGTTTGTTCTGAATATTTCTTTTTTAAAAAGAATACTTCTAATTCTTTAAGTGTATATCCAGCAACATTTACATTAATTATTTGATTATCCATTTTTTTGCTCCCTTTATAACATATTAAATATTGCGGTCAATATAGAAGGTAAATATAGAACAGATTAAATTCTTTCCCACTGTATAAATTTATTTTCTTTAATATTAAAATTGCTAATAATATTCATTTCTAACATAATATTAAATGAATTTTCAATATCCTTTCTGAAGTCCGCAATTTTTTTATTTGAGCCTAAATAGTCATAAATTGTTTCAATTTTATATGAATGTGTGCCCTTTGATTCAGAAAGAATGAAAGAATAAATCCATGCAGTAATACCAGCTTTTTTAGTATTTTGAACAATTTTTTTAACATCAAGATTATTCCAGGCAAAAGCCTTATTTGAATATAAAAACAAACTATTTTTATTTATTCTAAAAGAGTAAACTTCACCATCAAAGGCAAACTCTTCTAATAAGTGCAAGGTTATCTCATTTATTTTGTTATCTGTATTTTCCATAATATGCTTTATTATATCATTTTTTAAAACAATTTTGATATTACTTTGTATTAATCTATTCATTGCCTGATAAAGCCATTTATATTGATGCTGAGAGCAATATTCATAACCTAATTCTTTTAGCAGCTGATACCTTGAAATTTTTATATAATCATCACCGTCACTGCCACCAGCTTTTTTGACTAATAACATATATAAATCCTGTTCTTCCATTGTTAATAATGGTCCATTGTAGAATAAATCATAATGTGGTGGAGTATTTAATTGAATCCATCTGCCTTGTGTATGTTTTTCTTCAACAGGTAGATTTTTTTTTCTAGGTGCAAAAACAGAAGTTTTTGCAAGTATATTTGGAAATGGAACTAAATTTGTTTGAGAAATATCAGGTAAGTTTTTTATAATCTCTATAACTTTTCTTTCTTCTATTTCTTTTGTATCAGTAAAAGAATCATCTCTTTCATTAATAATATCATTTTTTATTTTTAATATTGCTTTTTGAAAAGCAGTTTGGTCATACTGGTATTTGTTTCTTATTAAATTTACTCTTTTTTGATATTCAATACTTTCTTTTGCTGTCAGACCTTTTTTGTTACTCATTTCATTTCCTTTATAAATTATATTATGCAGTGTAAAACTGTATAGAGTTGAAAATAAACACTTATTATTGTATGACAGTGGTATATTATCATAAATTATCTTGACAATACAATATATTTTTTATAAATATAATTAAATATAAGTGTTTATAAATATTTATAAAAATAGGATTAATATATATGCGAAATAAGAGTGATGAATTAACCAGGCAGAAAGAATTAATTGAGCGGACTTTTGGAAAAAAATTTTTTGAGTATTTTTATGATGATACAGTGATTGAAATAATGCTTAATTCTGACAGTAAATTATGGATTGATAAGCTGGGTGAGGGTATGTCCTGTATAGGCAGCATACCTCCATCACAAAGTATAGTTGCTATGAATACAATAGCAAGTATTTTACATAAAAAGGTTAATTATGATAATCCAATACTAGAAGGGGAGTTTCCAATTGATAATTCAAGAT
>CATLDI010000083.1 GCA_949902805.1 uncultured Clostridiaceae bacterium | reverse complement strand
TTTATAGCCAACTCCTTGTCGGCTATCGCGGCATACTGCTTTTTTGAAAAGAAGCCCGCCATTGACGTAAAGTTTGTCAATGACGGACAACTTGCTATTTTTTGATTTTATTTCGAACTCACGTTATATTAAAACATGATTGTGTATCTTTTGACATATTTGATACATTAGTAAAAAGATATGTTTCCTTGCCTACAGATGTGTTTGATATAGTTGAATTGAGGTATAACAGTTTACATGGTACCAGTAATGAGAAAATAAGAGGTTTTAAGGAATTGAGGATAAATGCCGAACTTAAGGCTAGGAAAAAAATAATAGAAGAAGTTTCAATCGATGAAATTTATAATTTTATAGAATTTAGTCCAGCTATAAATGAAGAATTGAAAAACCTAGAATTGAAGACGGAGTACGAAGTTTGTATTCCCAATAAATCTATTGTCGGTCTTTTTAATGAATGCCTTAAGAATGGAAAAAAAGTAATAATAACATCAGATATGTATCTTCCTGAAGATATAATAAAGGATATTTTAAGTCATTGTGGCATTACAGGTTATGAAAAACTTTATCTTTCTTCATCTATAAAAAGAACTAAAAGAACAGGGGCTTTGTTTCGTTATATCTTAGATAAAGAAAATCTAAAACCTTGTCAATTAGTTCATATTGGAGACACACTAAAGTCTGATTTTATTAGACCAAAGATAATGGGTATACATACAACTATGATAACTCTTACAAAGTCAAAAGTAGATAATACAAGCTATTTATCCCTATTAAATAATGTCATTGATTATATGTGTCAAACAAAAGAGGATTATTTTAAATATTTGGGCTATAGATGTTTGGGTCCTTTATTATGGGGATATATTCATTGGCTAATTAAAAATTTTCAAAAAGAAGATCTTAATAAGATTTATTTTTTTGCTCGTGATGGGCTTATCATGAAAAAAGCATTCGATATTGTTAACAAAGATGAGAGGCTGAAAAGTTATTATTTAGAAGTATCGAGAAGGAGTTTGCGAGTACCCATTTTGTGGAATGATCCATCATTTATTAATTTATTGACCATGCTGTCACCTTCCAAAAGGATATCATTGAAGTCAATATTTGATGGAGTTGGATTAAATATTATTGATCATATAGCTTTAGTTAGAAAATATGGATATGATTTAAATTCTTATTTCTATAGAAATACCATATTGGAAGAAAATAGATTAATGCTTTTATATAATGAGTTGCAGAATGAGATTATTTTAAACTCAAAAAAAGAATTTGTCTTAATGTGTGAATATATGAAGCAAATGCACGTTGAAGGACGTTTTGCAGTTGTGGATATAGGGTGGTCAGGTGGTATGCAGAGATTTCTTCAAAAGTCACTGGGAATAATAGGTATAGAAAATGAAATTTTAGGTTATTATACAGGGGTAGCTGATTATTATAAACGAAATATGAATGATGGAAAACTATCATTACATGGATATTTGTTCGATTTTTATAATAATGTAAACAGTGTGGATAAACGAAGTCCGTTTGTTGGGCTTTATGAAACATTGTTTTTAGAGCAAAAAGGATCTGTAAAAAACTATATTCGTGACAAAAATGAATGGCTTGTGGCAGAGAGATATGATTATGAATATCAAATGAATGGCGAATTACAAGAGGAGTATTATATTGTAGAAAAAATTCAGTCAGCAGCTCTAGATTTCATTAATGATATAGAAGCAATAGAGTTTGTAAAATATATTCCTTTCACTCCGGATGTGTTGTTTGCGAATTTAAAAGCAGTGGGATTATCTCCTTCTCGAAAGGATTTAAAGATGTTGGCAAAATTTAGATTTTTTGATGAGGGAGAGACTTTTTCATTAGTTTCTAGTAAGTCGTTTATTTATTATGTGTTTAATCCTCGATGTTTAAAAAATGATTTATTGTCTAGTAAATGGAAAATAGGTTTTTTAAAATGCTTGCTTAAAATTCCTTTTCCATACTTTAAACTTTATAAAATATTGAAAAACAGAAACTAAAATGACAAGAATACTTGTTGAGAATTTAAATGGTTTGGATCTAGGTGGCATAACTACTCATATATTCAATTATATTTCAGTCTTACAGCGAAGCAGTGATTATAAAATTGATATAGTGGTAACGGTACAAGAAAACAATGATGTTATAGATAAATTCAAATCTCTAGGGTGTGGAATCATTCATTTGCCACATCGGCAGAAGCAATTATTTCGTTATATAATGGCATTATGTCGCATAATGTATAAAGGAAGTTATGACATTGTTCATATACATGGAAACAGTGCTACAGCTGTTTTGGAATTACAAATTGCAAAATGGTTAGGTATAAAGGCAAGAATTATACATAATCATTCTAGTTGTTGCCAACATAAAATTTTAAATAAATTATTGTTGCCTGGATATAGGCGTTCGTTCATCTGGCTAATTTTTTCTACTTCTTAATCTGCTGTTTGTCACCTATTTATATTTTTCGTTTTCGTTTGATGTTGAAACAATGTTGAAACAAAGGAGATTTTCATGTTAAAGCCGGGCGTAATCCC
>CATLDI010000082.1 GCA_949902805.1 uncultured Clostridiaceae bacterium | reverse complement strand
TAGGATGGCTAAGTCCTAATGAAAAATATTTAGAATATATAAGAGGTTAAAGTACAGAAAGGTCATACTAAGTATTTCAACAATAGATATTTCTAAGAAAGTGTGACATATGTTTGACAAACCTACAAATTCCTTTTTGAATTTATGTCAAGTGTTTCTTGATTTTTTCTAGTTTTTATGATAGAATTGCCTAAATTTAAGTAACTATTAACTCGTATTTCAATTGAAAGGAGATTTTTTTATGAAGTATGATTTTCAAATTCGGAATAAAAAAGCTATTTATTTGAATAATTCGCAATTTTTATCTGAAGTATTTGATGATGCATTTATGTTTAACAATTTTATAATTGCTTATAATTGTAAAAAGTTAGTAATAGTTAATTGTAATGATGATACAGTTTTTTCAAAAAATGGACAAGTTATGCAAGTTTATAATGACGGTCAATATATTTCTCTTCGTGATACTCATAATCATATGGGGGTACTTCGTTATGATTCTACAATTGTTGTACCCTTCAATTTCTATCAAACTCTCATTTCTTCAGAAGGCTTTGAGGTACGGGAAACTTCCAGTTCTAATTGGTTCTATTATGATATTAATGGCAAATAATTTATATCAAAAAGTGGATGCAATTGCATCCACTTTTTAGTATTTTTTACTCTAAGAATAATTATTTAGTCTAAGTATATAGTTTTTATTTTGTAATTTTAAATTTTTTCTTTTATTTTTAATCTTTTGTAAAAGTTCCATTTGCTATTTTTCCTATTGTAGCAGTTCCAGCTCCTCCAGCTCGGCCACCGCCTCCACCAGAGTATACAAGTGATGTTGCTGAATCATATGTGGCACTATTTGAGTAGAAAATGTTAATTGATCCACCTCCAGAGCCACCTCCACCAGCTTGCGCAGAACCACCTGAAGAACCATTACTTTCTATTTTTCCACTTGCATTAATGATTAAATTATTAGCATATATAATTAGTAAACCACCAGTACCACTAGCTCCAGAACCTCCATACTGAGCACCACCACCTCCTGGGTTTCCAGCGCCTCCACCTGCAGAATAAGAACTACCTCGTCTATCACTGGCGCCTCCACCTCCGGGACCACCATTAGCTCCAGCATTACCTGAAGAAGATTCTCCATGGGCTCCGCCTCCACCTGAACCTCCACTATAAGAAGTTCCAGTAGAACCTACTCCAACATATCTAGGACTACCAAAATAACCTCTAACTCCTAGACCAGTTGCACCACCTCCGGGTCTGTCTATTTACACCTTTAGTATCTCTGTTGGCTCCAGCAGCAGGTATATATTCATATGTTCCTTCAGTATCTTTATTTTTTAACAAGTAAACATTTTCTCCTACTGCTTTTGCTCCTCTTGCTGTCATTGAAATTCTTCCATTATTTGTTAATGTTCCTGTACAGTATATAATTAATCCTTTTGGTCCTCCATATGCACTATTTATTGTTGTTGCTGTTACTTCTTCATTTATTGTTAGGTCTCCATTTACTTTTAATACTACTGTGTTTTGTGCATAAGCACTTGCTGTTCCTATATCTTTTGTTGCTCCAAATGTGTATGTTTTATTTGTTTTATTTACTGTTATTCCTTCTGCTTTTAGGTCTTCTATTGTTTCATCATCTTCTTCTGCATTTAGTACTAAATTTCCAGTTTTATTTATAACATTTAATCTATATGTAATTTCCTCTTCTTCTGCTTCACTACTTGTTTTTCCTTTTACTGTCATTTTTACTAATCCGCTTGTATTAACTCTATCTAACCCTTCTAATATTGATTCTGCTTTCATTTCTAACACTAGAGAAGTAACTTCTTGTTTGGCTATTGTTGTTCTTCCATTTGTTCCTTTTATTCTAAATTTATATATTCCGTTGCTTGTTACTTCATATATTTTATCTGAAACACTATTTTTTGTTTTTAATACTGCTCCATTTATTGGCTCTAGTGATTCTATTTCCCCTTCTTCTGTACTTGCAACTACTTGCATTTCTAATTTTTCTAGTCCTTCTCCTTGTGTTAATATTGTTATTTCTGCTGTTGGTTTTACTCCTGTTAATTTATTTCCTATTGTTACATTTCCATCTTTATCTACTGTGAAGTTATGATCTTTGTATTCCCCTCCAATTATGTCCTCGTCTATTTCCAGCACTTCACCTATTTGGTCTATTCTATTTGCGATGTCATTCATGGTTAAGTCTTTTCCTTGACTTTTAACATCTATTAATAAAGACGCAAGTTGTGTTTCTATCTCTTCTTTTAGTTGTGCTT
Organism: uncultured Clostridiaceae bacterium; assembly: GCA_949902805.1. GTDB lineage: Bacteria > Bacillota > Clostridia > TANB77 > CAG-508 > UMGS1663. The sequence continues at coordinate 402 of CATLDI010000082.1, read as the reverse complement.
CACCATATTTAATTTTAGCTTCTTTTGCCCTATTAAATATTCCGTTTTCTCCTAAGCTTAGGTTTATTGCTACACCTGCTAATATTAGTAATACTATTATTGTTATTACTAGTGCTATTAGTGTTATACCTTTTGCTTGCTTTTTCATTTGTTTTTCCCCCTTATTTTTTATAATTTAATTATTAATTTTATGTCAAAAAGTATATATTTATTCTACCAATAAGTACCTTTTTAGTCAATACCTTATTCTAATTTTCTATTATTTATAGCCGAACGGTCCATTCAAAATTCTATTGCAACAAAAACCTAATATATATTTTTTTATTAATTAAGCTGCTTTTTCTATTTTATTTATTTCTATATTAAACATCTCTTCTGCTGATGTGTAATTTAATATTTCTC
>CATLDI010000081.1 GCA_949902805.1 uncultured Clostridiaceae bacterium | reverse complement strand
TGCTCTATATCTTTAAACAATACTGTCTTAAATCCAATTTCATTTGCACTTATTATATTTTTATTTGTATCATCTATAAAAATTGATTCTTCTACATTTATTTTATACTTTTTTATTAAATTTTTATAAATTTGAATATTTGGTTTACTGATATTTTCAAAACATGAAAATACTCCCCCATCAGCTGTTTGTATTATTTCAAAATTTTCTTTAATGTAATTGTACGTGTCTTCAGTTATGTTAGAGCATAGGTATATTTTATAATCTCTTTGTTTTAGCTTTTTATAATATTCTAACATATCTTGTTTAGGTGGTAACATATACTTCAAATTGTTTTTACTAAGTATTTGCTCTATTTCTTTTTTATATTTTGGTTCTTCTTTTTCTAAATATTTTATTAATTCTTCATTTGTTATAAGACCATTTAAACAATCTCTCCATTTTTGGCTATGAAAAATTATATGATCTAGTTCTTCTCTCTTGCTTTCTTCAATGTTTAATTTATCTAAATGTGTTTTTGGGTTATATTCAAGTAATACTCCACCTATATCAAATATTATATTCTTTATCATTAATTATTTACCTCAAACATGTTCTTTCTATTATCCCTCCTATATAGATATATGGTAATCTGTATAAGATTACCATATACTACTTTTTTTAATTCCTACTTTGGCAAGGATATTCCTACTTTTTTTAGTCCCTACTTTAGCAAGGGTATTCTTTCTTTTTATAGATGATATTTTACTATCATCTATATATATTATATTCAAAAAATGTTATAAAATCAAGATTTTTTAACTATTTAAATGAATTTAATTCTTATTTTTATTCTACTTCTATGCTTTCTTCGTTTTCCAATATTTCATATTCTACTTCATTTTCGTTTAATATTCTTTCTACGAATGAAAAATCTACTGGATATTTAGGGCTATCAGAGTGTAATGGTATTACTAGTTTAGCATTTGTTTCTTTTGCAAATAATGCTGCTTCAAATGCTCCCATTACTACTCCATAGTCTGAAACTGGTACGCATAAAATATCGCATTTATATTCATTTTCAAAACAAATAGTATCACTTGTTATATATATTCTTGTTTCTTTATCATCTATTATATAACCAATATTTTCTATAACTTTTGCTCCTGTTTTCATTGGTGGTATATATCCATGCTCTGCATGTACTACTTCTACCGATATTTTGCCTTCTATATCAATAACATCATTTTCTTTAACAACATTTATGTTTAACGTTGGATAAGTACTTTTTACTTCATTGTTTGAATATATTTTTATATTTTCATTTACTTTTTCTAATATTTCTGTATTACAATGGTCAGAATGTTTATGTGTTATTAGTATAATATCTACATTGTTCCAAATATTAAAATATTCTTCTTTATATTTTAATGTTCCTGGGTCTATTAATATTTTCTTTCCTTTTGTTTCAATTAGTAAACATGATTGTGGAAATTTTGTAATTTTCATAATTTCTATCTCCTATTCTTATATTTTATACATCATATTCTTTTAATTTTTCAATATATGTTTTTATACTCTCATCATTTATATCTTCTGGTTTTAATTTACAATATTTCATAATTTGTTTTTCTATGCCTAGAGAGCACTCTATTAAATGATTTGCTTTTTCTTCATTTGACCATACTGATAATGGTTTATCTTTGTATCTTATTTTTGCATCTTCTAGTCTTTGTTTTATTCCAACTACACCATCTGGTGCAACTCTTTGGTCACAATATGCACATATTTTTCTTTCATATGAAGTGGATTTTAGTGTTTCTTCATTTTCTCTTGACCTTTTTCCATTTAATATAACTATTTCTTCTTCAGTTAGACCTTCTTGCTTTCCTATTTCTAAGTTAATTCCATGGTCATTAGTTCCATATTTGTCAAAATATGTTTTTCTTATTTTTAAGAATTCTTCATCATTTGATGTTTCTTCTGGTATTTTTACCATATTCCCCATATCATGCAATAAGCTTACTCTAATGATTGTTTCTTTATCTATTTCTTCTCCTATCCAGTTATCTATTATTAAATTGCTACATGCTGCTACTCTTAACATATGCATTTGTAAGTTTTCTGGTAAATGATATTTTTTATAAATTTCTATGATATTCATTTAGTTTTACTCCTTATTTATATAAATTCCAATAATTGTGGAAATTCTGTATAACCACTTTCTGAGTTTAAATGGCCTCCATCATCTATTACTATTTGTTTAGTTGCTATTTTATCGGCAAATTCTTTCTCTGTTTCATATTTTACATATGGGTCGTTTTTTGAATAGAAACATATGATTTCTTCTGATAGATTTTTTACAGTTTCTAAATTGTCAAAATACATCGTTTTGTTTACTGTATCATATTCTTCATTTATTCCTAAATAATTGTTGAAACCACATACAAATACTAGTTTTTTTACTTTGATGTTATTGCTAACTAAAAAATGACTTACAAATACTGGTGCTATTGAATGTGCATAAATTATTGTATTTTCATTTATTATTCCTGCACTTACATAACTTTCTAATACTTTAGACCAATTATTATAATTTTGATAGTCTACTCCTGTTGGAAAGTCTGGTGTGTATACTGTTAAATCTCTTTTCTCTATTTCATTTCTTAAATATGGAAACCAATTTACAAAAGGACTTCCAAAACTTCCATGTATTATTATATAATTATTTTTCATTTCTAACCTCCTAATGTTTAGCTATGCCATCATTTTATCATAGGTTAACTTTTTTTACAATAATACAAAAATT
>CATLDI010000080.1 GCA_949902805.1 uncultured Clostridiaceae bacterium | reverse complement strand
ACGTACGACAGGCATGTCGTTTAACTAATCGGTGAAAGTCCGTAGTGGAGGTATATATCGCCAATCACATAGAAAAGCACAAGCTATCCATCGCGAGGTGGAAGTGAAGGAAGTGTGTATCAAAATCTTGGCTCGATGTATAAAAACTTAATACTAAGGCTGTATAAGAGGGTAAGACTGCGTATCAAGTCAAAGCCCAAAAGATATACGTAACCTTATGCAGTAAATTAAGCGAGTAAAAGAGGAAAGTTAAACGGCTTATCCTGTGAGGTCTTGTGAACGCTAGAAATAGTGGTCGAAAAAGGTTTATCACAAGAAGTCAGCAGAGGTCATAGTAGAAAAAAATTTTTTTTTCGAAGGACTGAACAATTTGTAGTGTTTTCACTACCACAAATTTAGTGATAGGTAATAATTAGAATGTGTTAATGAGGAGAGTATAGGCGTATCCTAGAGGGTTACTCAAAAAGAATGATTTATCTATCTACGGAAAGGAAAGAGAAAACAGAATATGGAACTTTTAGAGAAAATCTTAGCAAAAGAGAACTTAAACAAGGCATACAAGAAAGTATATCAAAACAAGGGAGTGGCAGGAGTAGATGGAATAACAGTAGAAGAAATAGCAGAATACATAAAAGAAAACAAAGAGAGAATAACAAACAAAATAAGAAAAAGACAATATAAGCCACAGCCAGTAAAAAGAGTTCAAATACCAAAAGAAAATGGGCAAAAGAGAAATCTAGGAATACCAACAGTAATGGATAGGATAATACAACAGGCAATAGTACAAGAATTAACACCAATATTTGAAGAGCAGTTTCATGAGAATAGTTATGGATTTAGACCAAATAGAAGCAGTGAGCAAGCAGTAATAAAAGTATTAGAATATCTAAACGACGGATATGACTGGATAGTAGACATTGATTTAGAAAAATTCTTTGACACAGTAAATCAAGATAAGTTAATAACAATAATAGGAAAGACAATAAAAGATGGAGACGTAGTGTCATTAATAAGAAAATACCTAAGTGCAGGAGTAATGGTAAACGGAGTAAAAATGGAAACAAAAGTAGGAACACCGCAAGGAGGAAACCTAAGCCCATTACTAAGCAATATAATGTTAAATGAACTAGACAAAGAACTAGAAGCAAGAGGAGTAAACTTTGTAAGATATGCAGATTACTGTATAATACTTGTCAAAAGTGAAAAAGCAGCAGACCGAGTGCTAAAATCAATAACGAAATTTATTGAAAAGAAACTAGGTTTAAAAGTAAATGCAGAAAAAAGTAAGGTAACAAGACCAACCAAGACAAAATATCTAAGCTTCAGTTTTTGGAAAACAGCAGGAGGAAAGTGGAAACCAAAGCCACATATAAAAGCATATCAGAAACTAATAAGGAAACTAAAGCAACTAACAAAAAGGAGTTGGAGCATTAGCTTAGATAATAGAATAAAGAAAATAAATTACCTAGTTAGAGGTTGGGTAAATTACTTTAGAATAGCAAATATGAAAAACAAAATAACAGAAATTGATAAACATCTAAGAACAAGAATAAGAGCGATAATGTGGAAACAATGGAAAGTACCAGGAAGAAAAGAAAAAGCATTAAAGCAGTTAGGAGTAAAACCAGATATTGCATATAACTTAGCTAATACAAGAAAAGGTTATCAGTTAGTATGTAAAACAGACTGGATGAAATTTGCTATTAATATAGAAAAGCTAAGAAAAAGAGGTCTAGTATTTCTACTAGACCAATATACAAAAGTACATATTGAATGTACAAATTGAACCGCCGTATGCCCGAACGGCACGTACGGTGGTGTGAGAGGGGAAAAACACATTAAGTGTTATCCTCTACTCGATTTTAGGAGAACCCCCAGTATAGCTAGGGGTTTTTCCTAAAGTTAATTAAAAAGAAAGTCCATTTCTGGACTTTCAAAATAAAAAATAAAAGGGGATGTTTTTCACTATTATTCTTAGTGTACTTATAATATAACAATCAAATTTGAACATTCTGTGAACTAGAGGTGAAAGTTAGGAGGAGGAAATATTAAGAAAAAATTAACATGAATTAATTTAATAATAATTCAATATATATTATAAAGAGAAAGGAATGTGATAGTAGTGAAAAAAAGATTTAGCAAAATAAATGAATTCCTAGAAATGCCAGAAGAAATAACAACAGACAAACCCAAAATAACAATACTAGGATTTGAAGAACTAGTCATAGAAAATTACAAAAACATTTTAGAATATGAAGAAATATTAATAAAGATAAATACATATATAGGAGCGATAAATATAAATGGCTTCAATTTAAAATTAATTCAGATGAACAAAGAAGACATTATGATAACAGGAAAAATCGACTCAATCGATTTTGAAGCAAATGAATAGTAGGTGATAACTTGATACTTAAAATTTTACCAAAGTATGCTTTTGGCTATGTAAAAATATCTGTTGAGGGATATTATATAGAAAGATTTATAAACACATGTATAAGTAGAAGTGTCTTATTATGGAATGTAAAAAGAGAAAAATTAACATATATGCATGCAAACGTTGGAATCAAAGAATATAAAATGTTAAAACAAATAGCAAAAAAGACTAACTGTAAAATTAAGATAGAAGGGAAAAAAGGTGTACCTTTCATAATGAATAGGTATAGGAAAAGAAAAATATTTTTTATACTTCTTATTGTAATTATACTTTCAATGTATGGAACATCTAAATTTGTGTGGAATATAGAAATAGAAGGAACAAACAATATACCAAAAGAAGAAATAATAACAGCACTTGAACAAAATGGACTAAAAATAGGAACAATGAAAAGGAAAATAGACACGCAAGAAATAATAAATAAAATAAGACTAGAAAGAGATGATATTGCATGGATGAATATAGACTTAAGAGGAACAAATATAATAGTAAAAATAGTAGAA
>CATLDI010000079.1 GCA_949902805.1 uncultured Clostridiaceae bacterium | reverse complement strand
CGAATTCTAATAAACACAGCTGAAATCTCAGAAGACACCGACGAAGAAGGAGATCCAGTCGATGATGTAGACTCAACCCCAGGAAACGAAGACCCAGACGAAGACGACATCGATATTGAAAAAGTAAGAGTAAAATACTTCGACTTAGCACTTAAAAAATGGGTAAGCCAAGCCATTGTAAAAGAACAAGGAAAAGATGAAGTAATTACTGAAACTGGACACACTGGAGATGAAAACCCAGAACCAGTAGTAAAAGTAGATCTAAAAGCAAAAGACATAAACAAAGTAACCGTCAAATTCCGTTACAAAATAAAAGTAACCAATGAAGGGGAAATTGAAGGATATGTAAAAGAAATTAAAGACTACATTCCAGATGGGCTAAGATTTAACCAAGCAGATAATCCAAAATGGACACAGCTTAGTGAAAAAGAAGTGGTAACTGACCAATGTAAAGACTTATTATTAAAACCAGGAGAAAGTACCACAGTGGAAATCGTCCTAACATGGGAAAATAGTGGAGACAACTTAGGGTTAAAAGTAAACTGGGCAGAAATTAGCAAAGACTACAATGAATACGAAGATACCCCAGATATTGACTCAACACCAAACAACAAAAAGCCAGGAGAAGACGACATCGACCAAGCACCAGTCATACTAGCCATCAAAACAGGAGAGTTAAGAATTTACTTTACCTTAGCAGGAATTATTTTAGTAACATTAGCTGGAGGAATTATCTTAATTAAGAAATTTGTACTATAATAAAATAAGAAAAAGAACCTAAGCAATTTTGCATGGGTTCTTTTCTGTGTACGACAGGCATGTCGTTTAGCTAATCGGTGAAAGTCCGTAGTGGAGGTATATATCGCCAACCACATAGAGAAGCACAAGCTATCCACCGTGAGGTGGAAGTGAAGGAAGTGTGTATCAAAATCTTGGCTTGATGAACAAGAACTTAATACTAAGGCTGTATAAGAGGGTAAAACTACACAACAAGTCAAAGCCCAAAAGATATACGTAACCTTATGCAGTAAATTAAGCGAGTAAAAGAGGAAAGTTAAGCGACTTATCCTGTGAGGTCTTGTGAACACTGGAAACAGTGGTCGAAAAAGGTTTATCACAAGAAGTCAGCAGAGGTCATAGTACTAATAGGAATATTAGGAAGGACTGAACAATTTGTAGTGTTTTCACTACCCAAATTTAGTGATAGATAAAAGTTAGAATGTGTTAATGAGGATAGTATAAGCGTATCTTAGAGGGTTACTCAAAATCAATGATTTATCTATCTACGGAAAGGAAAGAAGAAAACAAATATGGAACTTTTAGAACAAATCTTAACCAAAGAAAACTTAAACAAGGCATACAAGAAAGTGTATCAAAATAAAGGAGCATCAGGCATAGACGGGATAACAGTAGAAGAAGTATCAGAATATCTAAAAGAAAATAAAGACAGAATACTAAATCAAATTAGACATAGAAGATACAAGCCACAACCAGTAAGGAGAGTTCAAATACTAAAAGAAAATGGCAAAAAGAGAAATCTAGGAATACCAACAGTAGTAGATAGAATAATACAGCAAGCAATAGTACAAGTAATAAGCCCAATATTTGAAGAACAATTCAATGATAGCAGTTATGGTTTTAGACCTAATAGGAGCTGTGAGCAAGCGGTGCTAAAAGCATTAGAATATCTAAACGATGGGTATGAATGGATAGTAGACATCGACTTAGAGAAGTTCTTTGATACAGTAAACCAAGATAAACTAATAACAACAATAGGAAAGACAATAAAAGATGGAGATGTTGTGTCATTAATAAGGAAATACCTAAGTGCAGGAGTAATGGAAAATGGAGTAATAAGACCAACCAAAGTAGGAACACCACAAGGAGGAAACCTAAGCCCATTGCTAAGCAATATAATGCTAAATGAACTTGATAAAGAACTTGAAGCAAGAGGCTTAAACTTTGTAAGATATGCAGACGATTGTATCATACTTGTTAAAAGTGAAAAAGCAGCGAACCGAGTTCTAACATCAATAACAAAATTTATTGAAAAGAAACTAGGTTTAAAAGTAAATGCAGAAAAGAGTAAAGTAACCAGACCAACACAAACCAAATATTTAAGTTTTAGTTTTTGGAAAACTCCAAGTGGAATATGGAAACCAAAACCACACATTAAGGCATATCAAAAGCTAACAAGAAAGCTAAAACAATTAACAAAAAGGAACTGGAGTATAAGCCTAGACAACAGAATACAGCAAATAAATTATCTAGTAAGAGGTTGGATAAATTACTTTAGAATAGCAAATATGAAAAAGAAAATAACAGAAATTGATGAACACCTAAGAACACGAATAAGAGCAATAATCTGGAAACAGTGGAAAATACCAACAAGAAAAGAAAAAGCACTAAAACAACTAGGAGTAAAACCAGATATTGCACATAATCTAGCAAATACAAGGAAAGGTTATCAATTAGTGTGTAAGACAGATTGGATGAAATTTGCTATTAATAATGAGAGGTTAAGAAAAAGAGGTATAGTATTTCTACTAGACCAATATAACAAAGTACATATTGAATGTACAAATTGAACCGCCGTATGCCCGAACGGCACGTACGGTGGTGTGAGAGGGAATAAATAAAATAATTATTTATTCTCTACTCGATTTTGTGAAAAGCAAACAAAGAAGAACCAAATTATGTAAAAAATAATAATTAAAAAGGGAATGATACTATTGTAAAAAAAGAAAAAATAGAGATATAATCAAACAATGAAAATTGAAAGGAGATAATGATGAAAAAAAGAAAAACCAAAGAGGAATTACATTAATAGCTTTAATTATTACGATTTTATTCTCTTATGACGAAAAATTAAAATGTAGTAATAGCAAAGGTTTCCTCCTACAAACAATTTAGTAATTTAAAAATAAAAGGTGAACTGTAAAAAAATATATACAAGTTCATCTTTTTTTGAATTTATAATGAAATATTTGGAAATAAATGCTATAATACTAATAAATTAAGATTATTTGAAATTTGCAGACGCATCTGTGAATTTGGAAAGGTATAAAATATGAATTATATAGAGAAAATAATAACAGATGAAAAATATAATTTAGAATTAAAAGAGCAAGTGAATTTTGATGAACCTAAAAAATACTTGAAAG
>CATLDI010000078.1 GCA_949902805.1 uncultured Clostridiaceae bacterium | reverse complement strand
TTTTGATAAATCAGGAGTGCTGCTTTATATTAAAGGATACAGGGCTTTAGTTACAGTATATTTAATACCCACTGCTGTGGAAAGTATAGAAGATTTAATAAAAAATCCACTTGGAATTTATATTAAAGATTATAGTATCTCTGAATTAAATTCTTCAGAAAATGATATTATTAATCAAGAATAAAGTTATTATGTATGAACTTAATTTTATCCGATAAAATTTTATAAAAGGAGTAAATAAAAATGATAAATAAATATATAAAAATGTTTATAATATTATTATACCTTATGCCAATAACTTCAGTGTATGCTGATGTATTAGATGATTATATGTCAGTTATTACTAATCCAGCGATAAGTGAGCAGGAAAAGAAAGCATTAACTGTATTGTATGAGTGGAAACAGGGTAAAAGAGTAAACCCTGTTTCACTTGGAGCAAATGGAGAAGTAGAAATTATTTATGGACTAGCACAGCCACAAATATTATGTGCAGTGCTGCAAGTTACAGACATACAGCTTGAACCTGGTGAAGCAGTAACATCAGTTCATATTGGTGATTCATCACGCTGGGGAGTAGAGCCAGCAGTATCGCCATCACCCTATGGAAATATTACACATTTGATTATCAAGCCAAAAGATGCAAATTTATTAACATCACTTGTAATTACTACAGATAAAAGAACTTATCATTTACAGCTTAAAAGTCATAAAGAACAGTATTTTCCAATGGTAAAATTTAGCTATCCACAGGATATAATATCAAAAATAAAAAAATTAGATACACAAACAAAAGCAGAGAGAGCAATACAGACACTTGATACTGGCGACTATCTAGGAAATCTATCTTTTTCTTATAAAATCAAAGGAAATGCAAAATTTAAACCTATAAGGGTTTATAATGACAGTATAAAAACTATTATAGAGCTTCCAAAAGAAATAGAAAGTTCTAATGTTCCAACCCTTATGCTTATTGAAAAAGACAGTAAAGACCCTGTAATCGTAAATTACAGATTACAGAATAATAGATTCATAGTAGATGCTGTTTTTGATAAAGCAATTTTAATATCAGGGATAGGCTGGCACCAGAAAAAAATAACAATAGAAAGAAAGTAAAAATTTTATCGGATAAAATCAAGGAGTTAATAAATGATTAAAAAAATACTGTTTATAATATTTAGTCTTTTTTTATTTTGGGGTTGTGCATCTGCTCCACAAAAAAACATTGTAAATGTTAAGTTTGATAAATTATCAAATGACTATATATCCAGTGATATTACAATTTTATTGAAAAATATATATTCACCAGCACAAACTAACATTGTTATTAATGTAAAAAACAATAAAAATTTTAATGAATCATTACAGAGTGCATTACGCTCTGTAGGATATTCTGTAAGAGAAATAAGGCACAAAGAAGCAGCAATATATCCAAATGAATTACAGCTTGAATATGTTATTGATAAAATAAAAGAAACATCAGAAGAAAAAAGAATAAGAAAAATTAATAATGATAATTCAATAATATTTAGAGTATCTGTTATTATTGATAATAAAATGTATAGCAGAATGTATAAGCTATATAAAAATTATGAAATATCTGCAATATCACGCTGGTTGGAAAGTGATATAATCAGCTTCTAATTTGGTGTTATTATGGGTAAAGATTATTTAGATTCTAATATAGATAATTTTAATACAACAAGAAGATTAAATAATAAACCAAAATTAATAATTGTTCTTGTTGTTGCTGTTTTATTTATTTTAATATTTTATGTTATTCTATCAGCTAAAAAAGAAACAGCTGCAAATTATGACGGAATAGAAACTATAGAAAACAGGCTTGATAATGATGAATATATTAAAAATATGGCAAACAATAAAGGCTATTGGACAAAAGTAAAAGAAGATAATAGCATAATTCAACTTGAAAATTTAAGTGAAGAAGATTACAAAGAAATCTTTACAAATGAATCTACCAACACAGTAGTTGAAGAAAATATACAGCAGGATTTACTAAAGATAGCAGAAGATTCTATGAAAGAAGTTTATCCACCATTACCTGTTTCAAACATTGATAATAGTTCAGCAATACAAGTAATTGACAGAAACAATATTGAAAATGATGAAACCAGACAAATTCAAAATTTAACAGCAGAACAGATTGCGACATATAATGCAAATAGATTTACAGAGCTGCAAACTGCTTTAAAATCACCAACAAAAGTTTATACCAGTATTGCAGAAAACAATATTAAACCTGTTAAAAAAGACTTAGAAAACTTAACTTATGAAGAACAGCTTGATATGATTCTTGATAAAACAGGTATCAGCAATAATAAAACTGTTACAGAGGAAAAATCAGATGGGTTTTTAACTGGTGACTATGAATTGCAGCATAGGGTTCAAAAAGCAAGAAAAGGTGAAATCAAAACAGGTTTTGTTATTCCTGCAATATTGATGACAGAACTTAATTCCAGTGTTGCAGGAACTGTTATAGGGCAGGTAAGACAAAATGTATATGATACAGCAACAGGTAAAGATTTATTGATTCCACAAGGCTCAAAATTATTAGGTGAATATGCTTCTGATGTTCCTTATGGCAATAACAGATTATTCATATCATGGAAAAGAATTGTATTCCCAAATGGTGACAGTTTGGATTTAGATATTATGCCGGGAGCAGATATGGCAGGAAGAGCAGGATTTTCTGATAAAGTTAATACTCACTTTTGGAAAATTTTTGGTAATGCTTTATTATTTTCTTTTATTATTGCTGGCACAAATATTACAACAAGTGAAGAACTATTTAATGTTCTTCTGCCTGTCTATGCAAGAGATATAACAGGCTCAATGGGTGAGGGATTAGCTGTTTCACTTGGCGAAACTATGTCTGAAATGATAAAGAAAAATTTAAATATTGCTCCAGAGATAACTATTCGTGCAGGATATTTGTTTAATGTGATGGTGACAAAGGATATTGTTTTACCACCATATAAGCAAAATTAAAAATGCTATAAATTTATATTGTAGAAAATTTTTATTTTTATTATATTAGCTCTGTATTGAATGCAATATTTATATATTATAAAAGGAGCAACAAAATGAATAAAACAAAAATAACAGAAGATTTAGACAGTTTAACTTATGCTATGAGCGATGAGGAGATTGTCAGTTTAAATCATAATATAATGGAAAGTATTATGGTTAAAAATAATATTAAAGATATATCAAAAGTATCATTTGAAAAAAAGATGGAAATAATAGAATTTATGTCTACCGTTCCTCGTGCAAGAAAATTAATTGATTCATTAGTAAAAATAGGCGAAGGCACTCGTGAAGAATTGGAAGCAGAAAATAGGGAAAGATATGCAAAACAAGCATGGAAACAATACTTACAATAAAACTTTATCTGAAGTTTTATTTATGGCAAAAGAAGAACTTAAAACAGGAAATTATGATTTAACGGATAGTTTTTTA
>CATLDI010000077.1 GCA_949902805.1 uncultured Clostridiaceae bacterium | reverse complement strand
ACATTAATAAGTGGAGCAGCATGGGATACAACCTTACAATGGATAACGAATACAACAGATGCAAGTTATGCTGAGGATTCAACTGGAAAAGGAAATTATTCTGGTAGTATAGCAGTAACAAGTTCAAATTTAAATACAGCTTATGCAAAGAATAATATATATGATATGGCTGGAAATGTAAGGGAATGGACAACAGAGAATTGCACGTACAATGGTTATAGCGGCTTGGTCAATCGAGGTCGGCGATTACATCGATAGTGGTTCAGATGTTCCAGCAGTTTACCGTTACAGCAATAGCGACAATACGTACTACAGTATTGCGTTCCGCCCTGTGCTTTATAAGTAACGCTGAATGCTAATAGCAATAAATAATAACATATAGTATATACGAATGAAGTAAAAACCTAGAACAAACAATAAAAGAACTTAACGAACGAAGTACGTTAAGTAGGCAATTTTGTTCATTGTGTGGTAACGCAATGAACAAAATTGCCACTAACGTGGCGCCACTAACGTGGCGTTTTTATTATGTTTTCAAGCATAATAAAAATGCCAGACAAATAAATTGAAAGGTGGCAAATAAATATGAGTTTTACAAAAATGGTAAATATATTGCAAGAAATAAATAAAGGAAAAATAGTATTCATACAATGTGGAGCATTTTATATAGCAAAAGGAAGAGATGCTGTACTATTAAGTAACACATTAGGATTAAAAGTAACATGCATGGAAGAAAGAGTGTGTAAAATAGGAATTCCTATAAATTCATTAGAAAAGTATTTGAAAAAATTAGAGAAACTAAAATATGCTTATGTAGTTTATAATTACAATAATAAAGAAAATAAATTAACAGAAAAAGCAAAAAGAAATGGAAAAGAAAACACAGAAACTAATGAAAACAAAAACTGTTTATTAACTTGTAGAAAACTTAAAATTGAAGATGATAAATATTTAATAGCATTAGAAAAATTTTATGAAGAAAGAAGAATAGATTATGAAGGATAAACTATTACTAATACCTAAAGCAGAAAACTATATACAATATATTATAGAAGTAATAATAAAACTGCCAAGAATAGAAAAATTTAGTATAGGAACAGAATATAAATTATCAATGTATAAAATGCTAGAAAATATAATGATATTAAATAAAATAGAAAAAAGTAAATGTATAAATATACTAAATATAATAGATGCACAACTTAACACACAAAGAATATTATTAAGAATTATGAAAAAGAATAAATGGATAGATACACATAAATTTAATACAGCAATGCAAATGATATATGAGCAAGGAAAAATACTAGGAGGACTTATTAAATATTATGGCAAAATGGATAAAAAATGAATTTGAAAAGGTATTAACATATGATAATTTGATGAAAGCACATAACTTAAGTAAAAAGGGTAAAGGATACAGAAAAGAAATAATACTATTTGAACTAAAAAAAGAAGAATATATAATGTGGTTATATGAACAATTAAAAGAAGGAATATACAAACATGGAAGTTATACAACATTTTACGTAACAGAACCAAAGAAAAGAAAAATAGAAAAATCAAAATGCATAGATAGAATAGTACATAGGTTTTACGTAGATAATTTCATGAAACCATATTTTGAAAAGCAATTTATAAACACATCATATGCATGCATAAAAAATAGAGGAATGCATAAAGCTTGCCTAGATGTGCAAAAAACAATGAAACATTGTAAAAACATATGGAAAAATTATTATATATTAAAAATGGATATTAGAAAATTCTTCGATAATATTGATAAAGATATATTATTAAAAATACTAGAAAGAAAAATAAAAGACAAAAAAGTATTATGGCTCACAAAAGAAATAATATATTCAATAAAAAGAAAAAAAGGAATGGAAATAGGAAACTATACATCACAAATGTTTGCAAATATATATTTAAATGAAATAGACCAATATGCAAAACATGTATTAAAATGTAAATATTATTTTAGATACTTAGACGATACAGTAATTTTATTACAAACAAAACAAGAAGCAATAAAAGTATTAGAAAAAATAAAAATATTTTTAAAACAAAAATTAGAATTAGAGTTAAACGAAAAAACACAAATTTTTAAAAGCAATCAAGGAGTAAACTTCTGTGGATATAAAATAAATGAATATAGGTTAAAAATAAGAGATAGACGGAAAAAGAAAAATAAAGAAAAAGATTAAATTGTTAAAATATAAAGTAAAAAATAATGAACTAACAAGCAAAGAAGCTAAAATATATTTAGCAGGGCATAAAGGATACATGAAAATAGCAAATGTAAATAATTTAACAAACAAACTATTTTATATTGAATAAAAAATAATGGGGATAGATTAAATTGCACGAACAATGGCAATAGCAACTTGGTCAATCGAGGTCGGCAATTACAACAATAGTGGTTCAGATAATCCAGCAGCTAACCGTAACAACAATAGCGACAATACGAACAACAATATTGCGTTCCGCCCTGTGCTCTAATATTTTTCTAGATGATATATTTTAAGGAATATATCCAACGAGTATTAGATATTAAAGGAATCTATTCCTTCCTAATTTAGGTAAATATATATTAATAAAAAGTATATTAGTAAAATAAGTTTTGAATATATACTTTTTATGAACTAATAATAAACAATGAGGAAAAATAAATGAATGAATGCTTTGTAATAGGAAAAATAATAACAGACATAGAATTTAAATTTATATATAATAGTAAGAAAACATCAATAGTGACATTTAATGTAGAATTAAGAAATAAAAGTATAGTAAAAGTAAAAGCATACGACGACAACGCAGACTATTGTTATAGAAATTTAAATAAAAATGAAATGATTTTTATATATGGAAAACTAGGAAGTAAAGATATTTTGTTTAAAAAGGTAATTAAAGTATAAATCAAATGAAACGACACTAAACAATTTATCATCAAAATTCACAAATCCACCAAAAATTTCTTTAAAAAATCTTTCAAAAAGATATTGACTTTATAATTTATTCGTGGTAGGGGACACTGGGACGGAGTTTTTGTCACTACACTTTCGAAGGGGAAAAAGTAAAATAGAAACAATTTTAAAAACATATTTAATGCTAATCTGATAATAGAATATACTTTTAAAACAAATTCCGAAAGTATATTTTATTTTGTTATACAAAACCAATAATAAAAAATATATTATAACGTAAATAATCTTAAGAAATAATATAGAAAAATTACATTTCAATAGTAAAAAAGTAATAAGAGCACAAACTAAATATTGAATATTACATAAATTACCATAAAAAAATACTTGAAAACATATTACAAATATGATAATATAAATAATGTACTAAGAAATAATAAATAAAAGAAAATTTGAAGTAAAAACAATAAAATATGTTGAAATATATGTATAAATATTTCAAATAACTCTTACAAAAATATTCTATACAAATTTTCAAAAAAAATCTAAAAATATCTTGACTTTATAATTTATCCATGGTATTATAAAAAAGTACCTAGCAAACAGATGAAAAATAAATTATAAATTAGTAAAAAAACTTGGGCAAAAATGAAGAGAAAGCCAACTTACTAGTTTATTATTTTGCACAAAAAATACAAATAAAAAACTTTTTAAAAAAGTTTTGAAAAAAGTATTGACATTCTGTTTTAAAAGTAGTAAAATACAAAACGTTACACACCAAAGTGAGTGACAAAAAAAGTACATTGAAAAGTAAACAATAAACAAACCTTTGAAAAAACCAAGCGGTAGTAATTAGTACTACCAAAATAAAAAACAAAACCAAAATTTATAATGAGCAAAAACTCAAAATGATTTATAC
>CATLDI010000076.1 GCA_949902805.1 uncultured Clostridiaceae bacterium | reverse complement strand
AGAATTGGAAAAGGATATAGAAGAAAAGTCAAGAACAGATGAAATGAGAAAACAATTTATATCTGATGTATCACATGAACTTAAAACACCTATTTCACTTATACAAGGATATGCAGAAGGACTAATAGAGAATGTTGCTAAAGATGAAGAAAGCAAGAAATTTTATGCAGAAGTAATACTTGACGAATCTAATAAAATGGACATATTAGTAAAGAAATTACTTGAACTTATGAAACTAGAATATGGAAAAATGACATTCAATCTTACAAAGTTTAATATAAGTGAACTTATAAATGAGGTAATTAGAAAATCTACAAAACTGTTAGAAGAAGAAAACATTAAAGTAGAATTTGATAATGAACCAATGTATGTTATTGCAGATGAGTTTTATATAGAGCAGGTATTTAATAATTATTTTACAAATGCTATAAAAAATGTTTCTGAAATTAATAAAGAGAAAAAGGTAAAAATCGACTATCAAATAAAAAGCGATAAATTAAGGGTAAATGTATTTAATACAGGTGAAAATATCTCAGAAGAGGATTTAAACAGGATTTGGAATAGATTTTATAAGGTTGACACATCAAGAAATAGAGAAAGAGGAGGAACAGGAATAGGACTTTCTTTAGTAAGAGCAATAATGACAAATAGCAATAATAAATATGGTGTTTCAAATAAAGTAGATGGAGTAGAGTTTTATTTTGAAATAGATATAGAAAAGAAATATGTATAACAAATAGAGAACCCTTAAAAAGGTTCTCTATTTGTTTAGGTCATATAAATCTAAAATGGACTTATTTAATGCTTTTGCAAATCCTAAAACTTCAAAATCTGCAATAAATTTGTTGCAATTTTCAATTTTTGAAATATCACTGCGATTTATTTGATATCCTAGAACCTGCATTCGTGCACATAAATCATCTTGAGTAATCTTTTCTTTTTTTCGTATATCCTTAATTTTAGCTCCTATAATATTAAATTTATTTTCATATTTATTAAATTTTTTCATAAAACCTCCAAAAAATTTCAATAAAAGAACATTTATGTATTGATTTTATAAAAAATAAGTGTTAAAATTGTTCTATAAAAGAACAAAATAAGAAATATTGATCTTTCTCTCTTTATGGTTGGAAATAAAAATAGTTTTGGTTTATTTGGTTTTGAATTTTTTCTATTTTTATTTCTAACCATAAGGGGAGGATAGACTTAATTTATAAAGATATATATTTCCCAAAAATTTTAATAAAATTCGAAGACCAAAAACTGAAGAAAGGAAAAGTTAAACCAAACAAATATGAAAAATAAAGTTAAACCAAACAAACAGGGTGCAAATCCACCTTTTATTAATCATACCCAAAATGAGAGAGGAATAACACTTATTGCGCTAATAGTAATGATAATACTATTAGTAATATTAACCATGGTAGTAATCAGAGGAATAACAGGAGAAGAAGGAATAATAGAAGTAAGTACAACAGCGACAGAAGAATATAATATATTGCAATACAAAGAGCAAATAGAAGCATTGAGAGAAAATATAATTTTAAAATATGAAATGACAGGAGAAAAATTAAGTTTAGAAAAACTAGCAAGAGAAATGGAAACAAATACAACATGGATAAAAAAGGCAGTAGCTAATACAGACAAAGATATAAGCAATGAAGATATAATAGTTACAACAATAGATGGGTATATTTTTCAGTTATATTATGACATAAACTATGGACAAAAATTTATAGAATATTTAGGAATAGAAGATAGAAAAGAAATACCAAGAGTAATAGCAAGATATGATAAAGAAACAAATAAATTATCAGTAGTAGGAAAAGAAGAAACAGAAGGAATAAACAAAATAGAGATAATACATAAGGGAGGAATAGTAAAAGCAGAAAACTCAAATGTTTTAGAATATGAGCCGATAGAAACAGGATGGTATATAGTAAGAGTAACAGCAAATTCAGGAAAAATAAGATATGCATGGATAAGGGTATCTAGTACAATGGTAGCACCAATAATAGAAATAACAGAACATGGAGAGCAAGAAAATGGGTGGTATGGAAAAGATAATGTAGCAGTAGTAGTTAGAATAACAGCAACGGGAGACAAGGTAAAAGAAATACACTATACAAAAGACAGGTGGCAAACAGAAGAAATAGCAAATGACAAACAAGTTACATTAGAAGGAATAAGAAAATCAGGAACAACCACAATATTTGCATATACAGTAGATGAAAATGGAAACGAATCAGATATAGCAAGATTAGAAGTAAACTATGATAATACTCCACCAGAAATAAATAAAGTAGAAATAGAAGGAAGACAAGGAAACAATGGGTGGATGACAAGTGAAGTAAGGATATCACTAAAAAATGCAAAAGATGCAAATTCAGGAATAGGTGGATTCTATTATAAAAAACTAACAGAAGAAGATATAGAAAATAATAAAATATATACAAAAGAAGAAATGGAATATATAGAGGACATAAACAAAAAGATAGAAATAGGAAAAGGACAAGAAACAGATGGAATAACAGTAATAGCATTAATTGTTAAAGATAAAGCAGGAAATAGTTCAGGATATAGTACAGTAGAAATAAAAAAAGATGAAACACCACCACATACACCAAAGCTATCATATAGTGATGTAACAGCGAATGGATTTACATTAAAAGCAGAAACAGCAGATGATTTGGGAGGACCAATAACATATAAATTTTATACAATAATTAATGGAACAGCAACATTTTTAGGAACAAGTCAAACAGGAAGAGTAGAAGTAACAGGACTAGATACAGGAAGAGAATACAATGTATATGTAGAAGCATATGATGAAGCAGGAAATATGAGTTCAAGTCTAGATAGTCAAAATGGACAAGGATATGTAACAATAATAACAAAGAAAACACTAAACGCACCAGACATAATAGTAAGAGGAGAAACAGGAAATGGATGGTATAGAGGGAATGTAATAGTTACAATAAGAGATCGGAGCAAATGCAAATGCATCAGAAACAGCACAAATAAAATATAGTCTAAATGGAGCAACAACAGAAGAAGAAATAGTAAATGGAAGAGAAAAAACATTAACATTAACAAATGAAGGAACAACAACAATAACAGCATGGGCAATAAATGAAGATGGAAAGATGTCAGATTCAAGCACAAGAGAAGTACAAATAGATAATGTAGCTCCAATGGAACCAAGTATAAGATTAAGTGAACCAGAAGGATTAGGAGATAAGGTATGGTATGGAGAAGAAGGAGGAATTGCAACAATAACAGCAGGAGCAGATACATTATCAGGTCCATGGAAAATAAGATATAAAGTAGAAGGAGCAACAACAATAACAGAAAGAGAAATAGAAGGCACAACAGTTACAGTAAATATAACAAGTGCAGGAGAAAGTAAAATAACAGCATGGACAATAGATAGAGCAGGGAATATATCAGAAACAGCAGAAGAAACAATAAAAATAGACAAAGAAAAACCAAAAGCAACAATAGAAGAAGTATCAAGAGGAGGGCATACAATAAGAGTAAGAGCAGGATGGGAAGACGACAGTTCAGGAGTATATAGCTATATACTATGGTATAGGACAAAATCGACAGGATCAACATGGACAGAAGCAGGAAGAGTATCATCACCAAATCGGAGAAAATCCATTTGAATTTGACTATGAAAACTTAAAGAAAAATACAGAATTTTACTTAAAAGTTACAGCAATAGATAGAGCTGGAAACCAAGCAGATAGCAATGAAATACTATCAGCAACAACGCCACTAGCAGAAGTAGGAGATTATGTAGCATATACACCAGACCAAGGAGAATACAGCATCATTGCAGGAAATGCAAAATACACAGGAAATACATCAAAC
>CATLDI010000075.1 GCA_949902805.1 uncultured Clostridiaceae bacterium | reverse complement strand
TTTAGAGAATTAAAAATTATTCAAAAAAATAATGGATTTTGTTTTGGAATTGATAGTGTATTACTTTCAGATTTTGCGAAAGAAATAAAAAATAATAGTAATGTTCTTGATTTAGGAACAGGAACAGGAATATTAAGTATTCTACTATCAGGGAAAACTAATTTAAAAAAAATATATGGAATTGAAATCCAAAAAGATATTGCAGATATGGCACAAAGAAGTGTTAAATTAAATAAATTAGAAAATAGAATTGAAATTATAAATAGCGATATTAAAAATTTAAGAAATATATTTGATATAAATTTTTTTGATGCTATTGTTACAAATCCTCCATATAAAAATCAGAATTCAGGAAAAATAAATGAAAATGAATATAAATATATATCTAGACATGAAACTACAGCAAATTTATCAGATTTTATAAAAATAAGCGTGCAGCTTTTAAAAGATAAAGGTTCATTTTATATGGTACATAGACCTGAAAGATTAATTGATATTATATATGAATTAAGAAGTCATAAATTAGAACCAAAGAATATAAAATTTGTATATTCAAATAAAGAAAAAGAACCGAAACTTGTTCTAATAAAAGCAGTTAAAAATGCAAATAAATTTTTAAAAGTCGAAAAGCCATTGTTTGTATATAATGAAGATGGTAGTTATACAGATGAAATATTAAAAATATACAATAAAATATAGATATAACATTTAATAAACAACATTAAAAACATATATTATAAATAATAAAATTTTAATACTAATAAAAAAATATATTTAGTAAAAATAAATAATTAGACTAGAAAAGAGGAAAATAAAATGAGTGGAAAAATATATTTAGTAGCGACACCAATAGGAAATTTAGATGACATCACATTAAGAGCAATAAAAATACTAAAAGAAGTAGATATGATACTTGCAGAAGATACAAGACAAACTCTAAAATTATTAAATCACTTTGAAATATCAAAGCCATTAATTAGCTATCATAGACATAATGAAGAAATAAAAGTAGATAATATAATACAAAAACTAGCAGAAGGAACAAATATTGCATTAGTTTCTGATGCAGGAACGCCTGTAATTTCAGACCCAGGAGAAGTAGTAGTAAAAGAAGCTTTAAAAAATGATATGGAAGTTATACCAATACCAGGTGCATGTGCACTAATTAATGGTTTAATAGCTTCAGGACTTGACGCAAAAGAATTTAGTTTTTATGGATTTTTATCATTAAATAAAAAATTGAGAAAAGAAAAACTAGAAGAAATAAGAAACGAAAATAAAACTATAATATTATATGAAGCGCCTCACAAAATATTAAATACATTAAATGATTTAAAGGGAATATTAAAAAATAGAAAAGTAGTTATAGCAAGAGAATTAACAAAAATACACGAAGAATATATAAGAGGTACTGTTACAGAAATATTAGAAAAATATAAAGAGCCTAGAGGGGAACACATAATAATTATAGAAAAAAATAATATCAAAAAAGAAGAATTGCAAAAAGATTTAATTAATTCAATGACTATATATCAACATTATAAATACTATGAAAAACAAGGACTTGAAAAAAATGAAATAATAAAAAAGATAGCAAAGGATAGAAATGTAGCTAAAAATGAAATTTATAAACTATTTATATAAAATAAGAGAGATTGATTTTATGAAGTGAACATTTTTGGGTTCACTTCATTTATTCAATCTCTCTTATTTAGTTTACGGTAATTTATTATTTAAAATTCTATTTATTTTTTCTTCATATACCTTTTTACATACTTTTTCATAAAGTCCATCTGGTATAGAATGATTAGGACAATATTTCATAGGACAGTCCTTAAACTCACAAAAGGTACATTCAATATTATTTTTTAATACTTTAAAAAAACGTTTTACCATATGCATACTCTTTTCAAAATTATTTGATAAGAATTAATAAGTATCATTTAAATATATTTATAATATAACATATAAATATAAAAAGTAAAGAATAAAAATGACTTCGAAACATTACATATTAAATTATTCTACACACAGAAAAATATATACAAAATTGATGTGTCTATTATATAATTTAAAATATTGTGTTTTCATAGAAAATAAAAAACTCCAATAAAATTGGAGTTCTATTCATTATCTAAAGATCTAATTTGTTTTAAACATTTATTACAAATAAGTTTTCCTTTATATTCGGATAGTTTTTTATTGTTTCCACAGAAAAGACAAGATTTTTCATATTTCTTTAATACAATAGAAGAACCATCTACAAATATTTCTATAGGATCTTTTTCTGATATATGAAATTGGTTTCTTAGTTCTATTGGTATTACAACTCTTCCTAATTCATCTACTCTTCTGATAATTCCTGTTGATTTCATTTTAGTCCCTCCTCAATTCGCCATTTTTCGACAAAATAATCTATAAATATAATATCACAATTTGTCAAAAAACACAATAAAAAAGCGAAAAAAATTCAAAAAAATATTCCAAAAAATGTAAATTAATATATTAAAAAGCATAAGTAATAAATATCTTTTTATAAGAATAATATTA
Source organism: uncultured Clostridiaceae bacterium (assembly GCA_949902805.1). Taxonomy (GTDB): domain Bacteria; phylum Bacillota; class Clostridia; order TANB77; family CAG-508; genus UMGS1663. The sequence goes on along the minus strand of CATLDI010000075.1, from coordinate 1,356 downwards.
AAAAAGTGTAAGGAGGAAAAGATGCTAAATATAATATGGCCAATTTTTATTATTGTATCATTTGTATATGCAATATTAACAGGTAATGTGCAAAGTGTTAATAATTCTATATTTGAATCAGCAGCTAGTAGTGTTAGTTTATCTATTACATTTTTAGGTACTATATGTTTATGGACAGGAATAATGAAAATAGCACAAAAAACTACGTTTGTGACAAAACTTACTACAATATTAAAACCTTTAATAAATTTTCTATTTCCAGAAATGAAAAATAATGAAAAAGCTAAAAAAGAAATTTCAATGAATATGATTGCAAATATATTAGGATTAGGAAATGCAGCAACACCTTTAGGTCTTAAAGCAATGAAAACTATGCAAAAAGAAAATAGTAAAAAAGATGTAATTTCAAATTCAATGGCAATGTTTATTGTTATAAACACAGCATCTTTACAATTAATACCTACAACAGTAATAGCTATAAGGTCATCTCTAGGTTCGGTAGACCCTACCAAAATAATATTTCCAGTATGGGGAGCAACAATTGCAGCAGCAGTTGCAGGAGTAACAGCAACAAAATTATTTATTAAATGCAATAAATAATTAAAACAAAATTAGGATGTACTGGCAATTAATAAAGATATTATTTATAAATTATAAAAAAGGAGAAAAATATGAATTTTATTAGTTATATATCATCTGCAGCAATACCAATTGTTATGCTTATAATAATAGTATATGGATTAATAGAAAAAAATAAAGTATATGATACATTTATAGAAGGTGCAAAAGAAGGAATAGAAATAGTATTTAATATTTTTCCTACATTAATAGGAATATTTGTAGCAGTAGGAGCACTTAGAAGTTCAGGAATTTTAGATTTAATTATAAATACTATTTCTCCAATTACAAATATATTAAAAATACCAAGTGAAATAATGCCACTTGCACTTATAAGGCCAATATCTGGGAGTGCATCAACAGCTGTTGCAACAGACATTATGACTACTTTTGGAGTAGATAGCAAAATAGGATTAATAGCAGCTACTATTATGGGTTCTACAGAAACTACGTTATATACAATTGCAATATATACAAGCTGTGTAGGAATAAAGAAAATAAGGTTTGTACTAACGGCTGCCTTAATTGCCGACTTTGTAGGAATGGTGTTTTCTGTAGTATTATGGGGGTTAATGTCATAATGTTTTTCTTGACATAATGTAAAAAGCATGCTATTATATTTAACATAAAATACAAAAATAAGTTGATTTCAAATATATTTTTTCATAACATTTTAATCAAAAAATTTAATAGTAAAAAATCATTATTATATTAAAAAATAAAGTACACAATTAATAA
>CATLDI010000074.1 GCA_949902805.1 uncultured Clostridiaceae bacterium | reverse complement strand
ATAAAAGAAATAAGGATAAATAAAAGAATAATAATAAGAAACATATTAATTATTACTATAGTTGTGTTATTAATTTTTATAATTGCAAAATGTATTATTCACAAAAAGGAAACTAAAGGTAATACAAATATAACTGAAGTAGCAAAAGTTTCAAAAACAAATAAAATTGTTAATAATATAGAAAAAAATCAATTAGATTGGAAACTTATTCTTGTAAATTCAAGTAATAAATTGCCTGCAAATTATGAAATAAAACTATCAAGTATTGATAAATATAGAAAATTTGATAGTAGAGCAATTAAATATTTAGAAGATATGATAGAAGATATGAGGGAAGATGGAGTACGTAATATATGGGTACAATCATCATACAGAAGTGTAGAAGAACAAACAAAAGTGTATAATAATAAAATAGAATATTATAAAGAACAAGGGAAAACTCGGGAAAGAAGCAGAATTACTTACTCAAGAAATTATTAATAAACCAGGATATAGTGAACATAGTTTAGGATTAGCAGTAGACTTTAACTATGTTGATGGCACATTTGAAGAAACAAAAGCATTTATGTGGTTAAAAGAAAATGCAGAAAACTATGGGTTCATTTTAAGATATCCCAAAGAAAAAGAAAATATCACAAAAGTAACCTATGAACCATGGCATTGGAGATATGTAGGGGAGGAAAATGCTAAAAGAATAAATGAATTAGGAATGTGCTTAGAAGAATATATAGAATTAATTACATAAAAATCAAAACACTATATATGGCAAAAAATTATAAAGAACAATAAAAATTATAAAAGGAGATATAAAAAATGGCAACTACAAATGAATATATAGAATATGTATGTGAACAAATAAATGGAATTGGAGTTATTAGATATAAGAAAATGATAAACCAGTTATCATAGTTTGTAATAATAATGCATTTGTAAAAAAATTAGATTGTATAGAAGAAATGATGAAAGATGCAAAAGTAGGATATCCTTATAAAGGAGCAAAAGAACATTATGTACTAGATATAGATAATTCGGATTTTTGTAAAAATGTTGTAAGTAAAATAGAGGAAGTAACACCTCTACCAAAGCCAAAGAAAAAGAAATAGTATAAAAATAAAAAGTCAACATTTATTTAGAGAAATATCTAAATAGATTAAAAGAGGTGATTATATTGGGAATGTCAGAAACCCCTAAAGGCAATTAGTGACCCTGTTAGAAGGGAAATATTAGAACTATTAAAAGATGGTAGAAGAACAGCAGGAGAAATATCAAGTAGTTTTAATTTAACAGGGGCAACAGTTTCATATCATTTATCACATTTAAAGAAAGCAAACTTAATAACAGAAACAAAGCATAAAAACTTTATTTTTTATGAACTAAACTGTTCTGTATTTGAAGATGTTTTAGTTTGGATTTATAAGTTAGGAGGAAACAAAGATGAAAAATAAAAATTATAAAACCTTAATTTTAACAGTTATTATATGTTTATTACCAATAGTATTAGGTGGAGTACTATATAACAAACTGCCAGACCAAATGCCAATTCATTTTACAATAAATGACCAACCAGATAACTATGCACCAAAGGAGGTAGCATTATTTGGAATACCTGTATTAATGGCGATAGTACAAACAATATGTATACTATTTACAATGAAAACGCAAAGAAAAGAAGAAAACAAACCTAAAATTATTAAAATATTTGAATGGTTTATTCCAATTATTACTGTACTTTTATATATTATAATGATAGAAGTGCCATTAGGAAGCACAGTATATATAAGCAAAAGTGTATGTTTAATTTTGGGAACACTACTAATAATTATAGGAAATTATACTCCAAAAGTAAGCTATGAAACACGGAGAAGAATTGTTCAACCCACATCCAAAGAATGAAAAATCATTTAGAAAAATGACAAAAATAACTGGTTATTCTGCAATTATAGTGGGAATTATTTTTCTTTTGCTAATTATTTGGGTTTAGCATAAAAGTATATAAAAAAGAGTAAGTTTAAAAGCAATGTTTTACTATATTAAACTTACTTTATTTTTATTGTATTTTTATGAAAATATATGTAATAATTATAATATGAACTATTATTTAACAATAATTATAGGAGGAATACAAATGTGTACAGCAGTAACATATAAAACAAAAGACTTTTATTTTGGACGAACACTAGACTATGAATTTTCTTATGGAGATGAAGTAACAATAACTCCAAGAAATTATCCATTTCATTTTATAGAAGAAGGAAATATAGATACTCATTATGCCATAATTGGTATGGCTCATGTAACAGAAAATTACCCATTATATTATGATGGAGTAAATGAAAAAGGTTTAGCAATAGCAGGTCTAAATTTTGTAGGTAATAGCTACTACAATAAAAATATAGGGGGAAAAAATAATATAACCCAATTTGAATTCATACCATGGATTTTAAGCAAATGTGCAACAGTAAAAGAAGCTCAAAAACTAATAGAAAATATGAATTTATTAGATAGGCAATTTAATGAAAATTTACCAGTAGCTCAGCTTCACTATATTATATCAGATAGTACAGAAACCATAACCGTAGAGCCTTTAAAAGAAGGTATAAAAATGTATGAAAACCCAGTAGGAGTATTAACCAATAATCCACCCTTTGATATGCAAATGTTTAACCTAAATAACTATATGAGTTTATCAACAAAAGAGCCACAAAATACATTTTCAAAAGGCATAAATTTAAAAACATATAGCCGTGGAATGGGAGCAATAGGCCTTCCAGGAGACTTGTCATCACAATCAAGATTTGTACGTGCCTCATTTGTAAAAATGAACTCAATTTCAGAAGAAGAAGAAAAAGAAAGCATCAGTCAATTTTTTCACATATTAAATTCAGTAGACCAACAAAGAGGATGTTGTAACTTAGGAGATGGAAAATATGAAATAACAATATATACTTCATGTTGTAATACAAATAAAGGAATATACTATTATACAACATATGATAATCATCAAATTACAGCAGTAGATATGAATAAGGAAAATTTAAACAGCAGTAAACTTATAAGATACCCTACAATAAAAGATGAGCAAATAAGGTTACAGAATTAGGTAAATTTTTCTTGTGATTTTATGTAATGTATTGTATAATAAAATATAGAAACTTTATAAATTTTCAGCATATTACTAGATACTGAACCACAATCAAAAAGGAGAAATGAATATGGCAATGTTGTTACTAATGTTTATGCTTGCATTGAATTTCTTTATTTCATGGGCAAACGCAAGCTATGTAGGTCGGTATTGGTCAGAGTCGAAAGAGGTAGGTGGAAGTTTTAGAGCCTATATCGTAGCAGGCTATGTTATGGCAATAGCTGGTTTTACTATGGTATATGGTTACATTCTGCTCCTTATCTCGCCAGTTGTATTGCAAATTGCAGCAGTGGCACCAGAAACAATTTTAATGTTTGAGCAACTTTCAGCAGATTTAATTTATTTATTCTGCGTTGTAACAATAATTCCAACAGGCTTTTACATTTGGATTCGTAGCTTAAAGACATTCTGGGAAAAGAAGACTTTAGCTAATGGTTTAACGGCTGGCTGGAACTCATTTGCACAAGTTCATAATACCATAAGTGTAGCACGAAATGCACCAAGTGCATTAGGTAGGGTCGCAAAAGCACTTTTCGGAGGTAACGGCAGTAAAAAGGGCAATACTATAATTGTATTAGGCGCAATATTTGTTCTAATTGTTGCTATCTTCGGAGGATATTTTACAGCATCTGCAATTATGAAAAAAGCAGATAGAGAGTATGATATGTTTGCAGATCTCCAAAGAAGAAATGCAGACTTCTAAAAAGCTCAGTTAAAAAAAGAGACTTAAGAATGGTTAATTACCTTCTTAAGTCTCTTTTTATATTATAAAGAATTAATTGTAGGGGCTTTTATCAAAGAAAAAAATCCTAA
>CATLDI010000073.1 GCA_949902805.1 uncultured Clostridiaceae bacterium | reverse complement strand
CAAATAATGTGAAAGACTTAAATTCTCATATTTGGGATCAATGGGCAGACGAAGAAGGCTCTATTGGAAAAGCATATGGATATCAATTAGGTAAAATTTATAAGTTTAAGACTAAAGAAGGAATAAAAGAAATGGATCAAGTAGACTATGTAAGATACTTAATAAAAAATGACTCAGCAAGTCGTCGAATAATGACAAACATATTTGTCCATGAAGACTTAAAAGATATGAACTTAGAGCCATGTGCATATGGAACGCAATGGAAAGTAATGGGAGGAAAATTACATTTGACTTTAAATCAACGTTCTCAGGATATGCTTACAGCAAATGGCTGGAATACAATGCAATACGCAGCTCTTTTATGTATGTTCGCTAAAGAAGCTGGATTAGGAGTAGGAAAACTTATACACAATATAGGTGATTGCCATATTTATGACAGACATATTCCGTTAGTTGAAAAGCTAATAGCAGGAAAAACAATGAATGTATGTCCAAAACTGGTCATAAACAATCCAAGTAATAATTTCTATGATTTTAAAGTAGAAGACTTTGAAATACAAGGATATGATTACAACAAAGATATCAAACTTGGAAAAATTCCAGTAGCTATCTAAAAAATATAAAACTAAAGGGGATGTAAAAAAAGTGTGTCAAAAGGGACGCGGGGCATATTGACACACTTTTTTACATCCCCTTTCTTCACGAAAGGAGAACAAAATGTTAAGTATTATAGTATCAATGTCAAAAAATAACGTTATAGGAAGAGACAATAAATTAATTTGGCATTTACCAGAAGATTTGAAAAGGTTCAAAAAATTAACAACAGGACACACAATAATTATGGGAAGAAAAACTTTTGAATCTTTAGGAAGAGTATTGCCAAACAGAAAACACATAGTACTTACGAACAATGAACATATGAAAATAGAAGATGAAAATGTAGAAGTAATACATGACATCAAATTATTAGAAAATTATATCAATTCAAAGGAAGAAAACTTCGTAATAGGTGGAGCAACTATATATAACTTGCTTATGCCGTATGTAGAGAAAATGTATATAACACAAATTGAAGAAGAATTTCAAGGAGATGCATACTTTCCAACAATAAATGAAAATATCTGGAAAGAAACAGAAAGGGAAAAAGGAATAAAAGACGAAAAGAATCCATTTAATTATGAATATATTACCTACATAAAAGAATAAGTAAATATGAATAATAGGCTAGTATTTTATGCTAGTCTATTAACTTTTGCATAATTAATTTTTATAAATCATTGTAAAAAAATACATAATTTGATATATTAAAGAAAATAAAAATAGGAGGGAATAAAATGAGAGTAGTTGAGCCATGGATAAAAGTAGAAAAAATTAATGGAACTAAAATAATGAGAAGAATTGAAAGAGCATGTAGAACATGCTATCGTTCAGAGGGAAGCATAACAGAAGATAGTTATAAAAAATTATTAAATAACTGTATAACAAGAGGTCATGAATCTGTATTAGAACACGAAAAAGTTACAGTTAGAATATACAATGATATAGGATCATATAAAGATTTAACAAGACATAGATTTGCAAGTTTTTCAGTAGAATCTACAAGATACTGTAGTTATGATAAAGATAAATATGGAAATGAAATTTCATTTATAAATCCAATATATATAGAAGATAAAGAAATGTATGAAACATGGAAAAATACAATGCAAGAAATAGAAAAAAATTATATAAAGATGAAGGAATTAGGAGCAACAACAGATATGTGTAGAGAGATATTACCACATTCAACAGCTGCCGAATATACTATGACAGCCAATATAAGAGAGTGGAAACATATTCTTAGCTTGAGAACAACAAAACACGTTCATCCATCAATTAGACAAGTATTAATACCACTATTAAAATACTTTAAAGAAGAAATGCCAGAAATATTTAATGATGTTGATTATGATGAAGAACTTAAGCCAGAGTATTATGCTAAGCTGATAGTAGAAGAGGAAGTATAATAAATTCACCTCAAATAGACAGCAAAGTTTGGCAAGAAGTAGAAAGAAAAAAAGGAATAAAAGATGAAAAAAATCCTTTTGATTACGAGTATGTAACTTATATAAAAAAATAGTAAAAAACTATTGACAAAGAAGATAAAAAAAGTTATAATAAAAATCGTTCCAACAAAGAACGATTTTTATATATTTTATGCAGGTGTCGTATAATGGCTATTACCTCAGCCTTCCAAGCTGATGACGAGGGTTCGATTCCCTCTACCTGCTCCACATAAAAATTAAAATAAAATATTAACACGCAGGTGTCGTATAATGGCTATTACCTCAGCCTTCCAAGCTGATGACGAGGGTTCGATTCCCTCTACCTGCTCCAAATAATGTGCGACCTTAACGGGTCGCATTAATTGTTTTCAATATCTCCACTTCATACTAATATTATCTTGATCCTTAGAAATTTTAGGACTTAAATAAGTAGGTCTATATTCTCTTTTCCAAATAGGAGGAATGAAGTATTTGTTACCTTTAGACTTCACATAAGGGGCAAAAGGAACTGTTGTACTTAAACCAAAAGACTTCATATTTGTAATTAAAGAAATATATACAAAAAGTCCTAAACTTATACCTAAAAAACCAGCCATAAAACCTAATAATATGAATAAAAATCTAAAAATCCTTAAATGAAAGCTAAAAGTATAGTCTGGAATAGTAGAAGAGGCAATAGCAGTAATTGCAACTATAATAATAAGAGTAGGGCTAACAATACTTGCACTAACAGCTGCTTCGCCTATAACTAAAGCACCAACAATACCAATTGTAGAGCCAATAGGGGAAGGAACTCTTAAAGAAGCCTCACGAATAAGCTCAAAAGATATTTCCATAAGAAGAATTTCCAAAATTATAGGAAACGGGACATTTTCCCTTGCAGAGAGTATAGAAAACAGTAATTCAGTAGGAAATATCTCTTGATGAAAACTTGTTATAGCAACATAAACACCAGGTAGTAATAAGGTAATTATTGCACCTAAAAGACGTATTCCTTTTAGAAAATTAGAATATACAGGTTTTAAATTTATATCTTCTGGTGTAGATAGAAAATCTGTTAATGTAGCTGGAACAATTAAAGCAAAGGGAGTACCATTAACAATAACAATAACTCTACCTTGAAGCAAATGTCTAGAAGCAGTATCTGGTCTTTCAGTAGACAAAACTTTAGGTAATCCCAAATCGCTACTATCTACTATTAATTGTTCCAATTCGCCAGCAGAAAGAATAGAGTCAACTTGCAAATTATTAATTCTATATTCGACTTCAGAAACTAAGTCTGAATTAGCAATGTCTTTTATATAACATATAGCACATTTAGTTTTAGTAATATTACCAACTTCTATATTTTGGATAATTAAACTTTCATTATTTATAATTCTACGAAGAAGGGAAGTATTAGTTCTTATATTTTCAACAAAGGCTTCATGTGGTCCTTTTATAACAATCTCATTTGTAGGTGCTTCTACACTTCTTTGTTTAAAACCTTTTACATCTATATTAAAAGCTACATTTAAAGTATCAATAAATAATGCACAATTTCCAGAGTTTATGCCATTTATAATTTCATCAAATGTAGAGTTTTGAGTTAAACTATTTTGAGGAATTAAAGAACTAGAAATATAGTCAAGAATATTAAATTTCTTAACTTTTCTAACAGTAATATTATTAGTTTTAGCCTCAGATATAATTCTATCTTCATTACCTTCATAGGTATTAGAATCATTTCTTAACATCAAAGGTTTAAGAACATAATTGTTAATTAAATCAGTATCAACCATTCCATCAATAAATAGTAAAAATGCATCATATTGCCTATTACGTGCAGAAAGAGTAAATTCTCTAATAACAATATCACTATTAATTAAAGTGTTGTATCTTGTTTTTATATATTCTAAATTAAGTTTAGTGCTAGGAAAAATGTTTTTTGGCTTTATATTGTTATTTTGTTCTTGAGTGGAAGTTTTATTTTCATTATAATTTTCAGGCAATTTAAAATCATATTCTTCTCTATCCTCAATAGTGAAAAAATTATTAAAAATTTTTTTAAAATCCATATATTTCAATCCTTTTTAACGTATAATATAATCATAGGTTTAACAAAA
>CATLDI010000072.1 GCA_949902805.1 uncultured Clostridiaceae bacterium | reverse complement strand
TTGAAGAATTAAAAAAAGTTAATAAAAAGTTAAAAAAAACAGATATAAAGGGAAAATATTATGTAGAAGTTAATCAAAGAATTTTAGGATTTAGAGAGCTATTTACAAATGGGACAATAGAAACGGAAGTAATTGATAATCAACAAGGAGTTGTAACTATAAAAGCAATTGTGAAAGATTGTGAAGGAAAAATTTTAGCAACTGGACATGCTCAAGAAAAAGAAAATAGTTCTTTTATAAATAAAGCAAGTTATATTGAAAATTGCGAAACGTCAGCAGTAGGAAGGGCATTAGGTATATTAGGAATTGGTGCAGATACAAGTGTGAGAAGTTTTGATGAAATGGAAAATAAAGAGTTTCAGGTTACATCAAATTCAAAAATTAATAAGGAGAAACAAGATGCTTTGAAATTGAGTATTCAAAATAATAATATATCAGATGTAAATGTACAAGGAATTTTGGATAAATTTGGATTTGAAGATATTTCAGACATTACATTAAAAGAATATGCAAATGTAATTGAAGCTTTTCAAAAGATTATTGATAAGAGGTAGATAATATGCAAAGTACAGGAGTAATAACAGATTTGTCATTAGATATAACGACTAAAAAAGCAAAAATAAGTCTTGTTTTAGATACAAATGAGATAGATGTTGTTGAACAACTAAAAAATGAAAATAAGCTAAATGTGGAGCTAAAGAAGTATAGACAGAAAAGAAGCTTAGATGCAAATGGTTATATGTGGGTTTTGATTAGAGAAATATCAAAAAAAATTAATGTTGAACCAAAGGAAATATACAGAGAAGCAATAAGTCACATGAATACTTATGATGTATTACCGCTAAAAGATGAAGCAGTAGACAGATTTATTGAGAATTGGGAGTCAAACGGAGATGGCTGGATTTGTGAGAAGATACCATCGAAATTAGATGGATTTACAAATATTAGAGCATATTATGGTTCAAGTACATTTAATACAAAGGAAATGAGCGAGCTTATTGATAGTGTTGTAGGAGAATGTAAAAACTTAGGAATTGAAACAAGGTCAAAATCAGAAGTAGATAGTTTGTTAAGGAGTTGGAAATGAGTTTTAGAATAGTAACAGATTTAAAAGATAGCTTTAATCCTTATCCAAAACCACAAAAGAAACAGAGAATAGGACAGATAAGACAGAAAAGTAGTAAGTTAGCAAAAAAGGAAAGAAGGCGTTTTAGTATATTGCAGAGTAGGAAGAAATGCTATTTATGCAAGACAAAAGAAAATTTGGATAAGCATGAGGCGTTTGGGGGCTGTAGAAGGCAGAAGAGTATGGAGTATGGAATGGTGTATTATTTGTGCAGAAGATGTCATACAGAAGTGGAAAATAGCGAGGATATGAAGAAGCAGTTGAGGTTGTTGGCGAGGGCGAAGTTTAATACGAAGTATGATGCAGAGTTGTTTTTGAAAGAATTTGGAAAAGATTGTTGAGATACTAGAGAAAGGGAGAATTAACATGGATTATATTAAACAATTGAACGCATTTTGGAGATTATTACCTAATAATCCTTTAAGTTCAAATGCTGTATGTCTTTATGTATATTTATTGAGTAAAGACAATGAGTTTTGTTGGAAAAAGGAATTTACGGTACCTAATCTAATAATCTGTGGTTCTATTAGTTTAAGCAGACAGGCATTAGATAGGGCTAGAAATGAATTAATACAAAAAGGATATATAAAGTATAAAAAAGGAATATCTAATCAGGCAGGAAAATATGTGATTGTTAGTTTTGATACGCAGAATGATACACAAGAAAGTTTGAGTGTTGATTTTGTTACACAAGATAATACACAAGATGATACACAAGATAATACACAAGGCGGACATGAAGTGAGCACATTAAATAAACTAAATAAAACGAAACTAAATAATAAATTAAATAAAAAAAATATAAAAAAGTTTGGAGAATATGAAAATGTAAAATTGGATGATGAACAATATGAGAAGTTGTTAAATGAGTTTCCAAATGATTATGAGAAACGTATTCAGAGTTTAGATGGTTATATTCAATCTACTGGGAAGAAATATAAAGACCATTTGGCGACAATCAGAAATTGGGCGAGAAAGGAAGGATATAAGAAACTGGAGAAAGTGGAATATAAAGCGATTGATACAGAAGGCTTAACAGATGAAGAATATGAAAGATTGCTAAGAGAAAGGAGAAAGAATGTTTGATGAGGAAATTGAGAAAGCAGTATTGTTCTATATGATTTTTGAGCAGATGGATTTTAATGTTAATGAAAAAGATTTTGTGAGTGATAGAAATAGAAAGATTATAGTGGCAATTAATCAATTAAAAACTGAGAAGGGTGAAATATCAATCTTGAGTATTGCTGAGAAAATACGAGGAAATAATGCACAAATAATTCAATATATATCTGATTTAGGGGAATATGTTTTTGGAATGTCAGCAGATATTGCGTATAACAAGTTGATTGAGTATAGTAAAAAAAGAAGATTTTGTGAGTTGATGGAAAGAGCAAAAGGTACTGTAATAGATACTGAAAATATGGACAATTTAATTGAAAAAACAATAAAACAATTAACTCAAATTGAGGGCAGAGAAGAAAGTAGCAAAACATTTCTGGAGCAAGTGATAAAGACAATGGGAGAGATTGAGAATAATTATAAACAAAGATCAGATTTTTCGTTATATATGGGATTGCTGGATTTGGATAATATTTTGTTGGGATTGCATAGACAAGAGTTGACAATAATTGGGGCAAGACCTGGAGTAGGGAAGACAACGATGGCATTGCAGATTGCAGAACATATTGCTAGAAAAGGACTTGATGTGGGGATGATAAGTTTAGAGATGTCTGAAACACAATTGATTCAAAAAATGATAGCGAGAATAGGGAAAGTGAATAGCTATAAGCTACGAGCTGGAACATTGGAAGATGATGATTTTGAAAGAATTGCGAATATATGTGGAGATTTAAAGAATTTGCCGTTTCATATTATTTCAAAGGTTAGGACGATACAAGAGATTGAGGTGAAAGCAAGGCAGTTGAGAAATAAAAATAAGTTAGATTTATTGATTATAGATTATATACAACTGATAAAAAATGCTAGAAGATTTAATAATAGGGAACAAGAGGTTGCTGATATAAGTAGGACGTTGAAGTTATTGAGTTTGGAGTTAGAAATACCGATTATTGGTTTGTGTCAGTTGAATCGAAACGCAAATCGAAATGAACCAAGTCTAGCTGAGTTAAGAGAAAGTGGAGCAATTGAACAGGATGCGGATAATGTAATTTTTTTGTATCAAGAAGAAGGACAAGAGGAGGCAGAGAATCCAGTTGTGGTGGCAAAGGTTGCTAAACAAAGAGCGGGAAGTGTGGGAAAAGTGAGATTATTATTTAATAAAGCAAATAGTGAGTTTCGTTCACTTGCCTGAGAATAGGAGAAAGTATGAAAGTAGAATTAAGTAAAAGTAGTTTTTTAAAGTTAAGTGATGAAGGAAAAGCGATTATTTGTCAGTTAATTGCAAGAGGATTGTTAATTGTTAAGGAATAGGAGGGAGTATAGATGAAGATGACACAGAGGGAGAGAATATTAAAATACATAAGAGAATTTGGAAGCATAACGAGCTGGGAGGCTTATGAGGATTTGGGAATTACGCAGTTTGCAACTAGAGTGAAAGAATTGAAAGAACAGGGATATGAATTTAAGACGGAATGGGAGAATAAGAAGAATCGATATGGTGAGTCTGTGATGTTTAAGAGATATTATTTGAATGATGTTGTTAGTGAAAATATGGAACATATTCCAATATTGGGGTAGGATGCTGAATATGCAAGGAAGATGTGAAGTGTTTGAAAAAGATTGTACAGGTTGTGAAGGACTTTTGTATGACATAGATAAGTTAAAATTGTTATGTGAGACTTACAAGAGAGAGCTTTACTGGATAAGAGGAGAACAAATAAATGTTTTTAATAACGAAAAAAGATAAAAAAGAAGTCTTGAATATATTAATTACTCATGAATGCAGATGCAAGATGAGTGAATTAATAAAAGAATACAGTTATTTGAATGACAAGAAAAGTAAAAGAGAAAAGATAAGAGAGATAATAAGAGGATTGAATGAGGAGTTGAATAAAACGATTGAATTACAAATAGTTGAAGATA
>CATLDI010000071.1 GCA_949902805.1 uncultured Clostridiaceae bacterium | reverse complement strand
TTTCGAAAATTTTCCCATTTATTATTCTCCTTAATTAACACATTTATAATTTTATATTATAATTATATATATTAATATACTTTCTTTATTTTATATTTAAAAACGACTATTTTTCTTAATTCTTTGAACGATAGTGAATTAAGGATAAGAAATAGTCGCTCTTTGTTTTTAATATTAATTTATTTCTCTATTTATTTAATTTTTCTAATAATTCTTCTACATCTATTCCATGTACATCACATGCTTCTTCTATTGTTTCTGCTTGTGAAGCTGGGCATCCTAAACAATGCATTCCTATTTCTAATAATATATCTGCTTTTTCAGGTGCTACTTCTAATATTTCTCCTATTGTTGTTGTTCTTTCAAATTTCATTTTTATTTTCCTCCTTTTTATATATCACATTTTGTCGTTTTTTTAGAACCTTTGTCATTTTAACATAAATTTCAAAAAAAGTATAGACATTTTTCAAAAAACATTGTATTATGTTTCCTGTAAAGGAGTGTGATACATATAAATGTACTATTAAATATCTTTCTAATTATTTTTATTATTAATTTTTTTATTACTTTTTATTCATTATATACTTTTTTTGAAATTTATATTTTCCATAACTTACAAGGTTCTAAATTAAATATTAAAAAAAATAATATTTCTATTTAAATAAAAAGGATTATGATTTTGCAAAAAATAAAATTTTATATACTTTCCTTAATATTTACTATTGTATCATTTTTAATATCTTTCATAATTTTTAAGCCTATTTTTTATTCTGATACAATAATAATTACATTCGCAATTCACCCTTTTAATATTTGCGAGGAACAACCTTTTATTTGGAATATAATAAAATTTTTATTTGTTTTTGATTATTTATTTTCTAATTTTATTATTTTCAATTCAATTTTTTCGAAAATGTTTTCTAAAAAAATAAAAAATAAAATAAATATACAAAAAAGCATTAATAGTGAGTTAAATTTAAACATTGGTTTTAATTCTTCAAATGCTCTTATAAAAATACCAGAAAAAAGTTTATACCAAAATATTTTAGTAACTGGAACTATTGGCACAGGAAAAACTTCAAGTGCTATGTACCCATTTACTGAACAATTAATTGAATATAAAAGTAATGAAACAGAAGAAAAGTTAGGAATGCTTATTTTAGATGTAAAGGGAAACTATTACTCTAAAGTAAATGAACTATGTTTAAAACACAAAAGAGAAGATGATTTAATTATTATAGATTTAAGTGGCAATATAAAATATAATCCATTAGATAAACCTCATTTAAATGCATCTGTTCTATCCGATAGGTTAAAAACCATTTTATTATTATTTTCCCCAAATAATAGTGAAGATTTTTGGTTAGATAAAGTTTCTCAAATTTTAACTGAAAGTATAAAACTATGCAGGCTTTATAATAGTGATTATGTTACTTTTGAAGAATTACATAATTTGATTTTTTTCAAAGATTATTACTTAGAAAAGGTAAAATTATTAAAAGATTTATTTATAAAAAATACATTTTCTACTGAGCAAATATATAACTTACTTTCTAGTTTGAACTTTTTTGAAAAAGAATACTATTCTTTAGATGATAGAACTATATCTATTTTAAAATCTGAAGTAAGTAGAATTACAAATTTATTTATTTCTGACTATAAAGTAAAAAATACTTTTTGCCCTAAAAAAGAAGATATTAATTTTTTTGGATTTTCAGAAGTTATAGAAAAAGGTAAAATAGTTGTTTTAAATATGAATATTGCAAATTATAAAAATTTATCTAAATTAATAGCGACATATTTAAAATTAGACTTTCAAACTGAAGTAATTGCTAGATTAAATAACCCTAATTTTAATAAAAATAGCAATTTTTTAGATATATTTAATTCTACTTCAAATAGACCTGTTTGTTTTATTAGTGATGAATATCAAGAATATATTACTTTATCAGACAGTAGCTTTTTTTCACAAAGTAGAGAAGCTAAATGTATTAATATTGTATCTACCCAAAGCTATACTTCACTATTAAATACATTAAATAATGAAGCTTCTGTAAAAGTTATAATTCAAAATTTAGTTAATAAATTATGGTTTAGAAATGATGATATTTTTACAATTGAAGAAGCTCAAAAGCAAATTGGTAAAGAGGAAAAGAAGAAAATTTCTAAAACAATTTCTGAAAATGCAAAAGAAACAAATTATAATTATTTTTTTAATAATTTTCTATCTAAAAATTCTAATATATCAGAATCAATTAATTCATATTTTCAAACAGATTATATTTATGACATTAATTTTTTCACAAGAAATTTAGAAACCTTTTCGTGCCTAGCATTTTTATCCGATAGTACAAATATTATTAAGCCACAAAAATTAAAATTAATTCCATATTTTAAAGGAGGAAAAACATGAAAAAAACAATTTATTTAATATTAATTTATACTCTAATTTTTATATTTTTTAGTTATAGTATTTCATACTGCTTTGGAGAACCCAAACTAGTTTCAACCCTAAATAATGCTTTTGAAAAAATAGAAGATTGGCTATTAAAATTAGCAACCCCTGCTGCTGCAGTTGCAGTAATTACTGGAGCATTTATGAAAAAATTTAGCTTTGGAGATGAAGAAAGAATTCGCATAGGAAAGAAATTAATAAAAGGAAGCTTATTTTCTTATGCTTTTGTTTTAGTGATTAACTTAGTATTATCAGCAATTCAATCTTTATTGAGCTAGTTGAATTTATAAACAATAATTCTACATTTTAATAAAAATCAATTATGCCACTCCAAATTAAATAATTTTTTATATCTATAAAATAGTAGTAATAAACTCATATAGAGTAACGTGAAGGAGGTTTAATTTATTTTTTAAAATTGCATTTTCCATTAAGGCGGTGGGGACCGCTTAGAATAAGTAAAACAGTGAGTGTAATAAAATGGAACTCAATGTTTGTACTTACTCTTGAGTAGAGAGGCTAGGAAACCAGTTTTAAAAAATAAATTAAACCTCCTAGGAGCGGCTATAAAAACACAAAAAAATGAAAGGAGGAAGAGTTATAAACACCCAATCAAACATCACCGAAACCATTATAAATACAATAAATACCATATTTAGCACACTATTTTCTTCAATAGATAACAACATATATTCAATTTTAGATAAATTAACCTTTATAGATACCGACATAATTAATAATTCTATTATGGACAAATTACTAGGTTCTAATTTATCTAATAGCCTACTTGCAATTACTAATGCTTTACTATTTGGTTTTAGTATTTATTACTGTGTAAAATTATTATACTCACATTTTACATATACTCAAATAGAAAAGCCCTATCAATTTGTTTTTAAACTTTTAATATTTGCAATATGTATAAATTCTTCATATTTTATTTGTGAGCAAATTATAAATATTAATTATTTAATATCTGGCTCAATAAAAGAAATTGGAAAAAATATTTTTCATACAGATATTTGTTTTAATAATTTAATTTTAAATTTAAATTCTATTATTAGTATAGAATCAGATTCTTTTAATATTTTTAGTGTTGATGGAATACTAAAAAGCTTTATTTCATTTGGTCTATTTAATTTAGTATTTTCTTATGCTTTAAGATATATAATGATTAAAGTTTTCATATTAATTTCCCCCTTTGCATTTTTAACCTTAACTAATTATTCTACCTCTTGGTTTTTCAAAAGTTGGCTCAGAAATTTTATAGGTCTACTATTATTACAATCATTAATTGCTTTTATTTTATTAATAGTTTTTTCAATAGATTACAATTCTACAGATTTATTTTCAAAATTCCTATACATAGGTGGAATATACGCTTTAAGTAGAGCTAACATATATATTAGAGAATTAATAGGAGGAATTTCTACTGATATATCAAATGCATTTGGTAGTATAAAAGGATTAGTAAAATAGGTTTATAGGTACAACCTTTATAAAAAACGGAATTAACAGTTTCTAAATTCCTTACGTCACTAAGAAACTCTAAACTCCGCATAACTATCTTCTAAGGAAATTCACCACTATCGTGGATGACTTTCCTTAGAAGATAAAAAACCTAAATATATTTTATGAGGACATTTTATATGAAATTTATTTTTCCACAAAATTATAATTTTAAAATAAAACTATTAGGTTTTATAGATTACCCAGTTGCTATTTTTAATATTATTTTATGGGTCATTATTTATTTTTTTATTAATTTAATTTTTAAAGATTTATATATAAAAATAATTCTATTTATTTCTATTGCACTTCCTATTCTTTTAATAAGCATTATTGGATTTAATCATGAAAATATTATTTATGTTTTTTATTATATTTTTAAATTTATAAAAAATAGACGTGTTTATTTATATAAAAAGAAATAGATAGTGTAATAACTATTTAA
>CATLDI010000070.1 GCA_949902805.1 uncultured Clostridiaceae bacterium | reverse complement strand
CACTATATTCTAATCTTTTTTCTAATTTTTGAATAAATATTTTTAAGAATTCTTCTACATCTTTTTTAGCTTCTTCTAATTCTTCTTTATTAGAATTATATTCTTTTATAGAACGATTATTATTTTCTTCTGTATTTAATCTTTCTTGTTTTTTAGCATTTTCTTTTACTGTTAATTCTACTTTTACAATTCTAGGTGTTAATATACTAAAAAAGCTTTTTTTGTTTTCATTTTCTAATACTTTTATATCTACTTGATTTTTAGAAACTTTTAATATTTTTAGTCCGTTTTCTATTGCTTCATTAGTTGTTTTTCCTTCTGTAATTATACTATTAGACATTTTCTTATTCCTCCTTAGAACCCATTATTTTATTTATTATAAGTCTTTCTATTATCATTAATACATTGCTTACAAACCAGTATAAAGCAAGCCCTAATGGTGCTATAACAGCTATTGATATAGACATTATAGGCATCATATATGACATTGATTTATTCATTTGTTCCATACTTTGTAATTCTTCTGATTGTTCTTCTCCTTCTTTTTTCTTTGTTGTTTGTATTTTTGTTGTCATTCTTATTGATATAAATGATGTTATAACATATAATATTGGAATTATATATACTTTCCAATCATTTAAACTTTGTGTTGGAACTTTACTTAAATCTATACTTAAAAATTCCATATTGATTCTTAGTTCTTCTAATTGTGCTTTTCTATTTTCTAGTTCTTCTCTATTTTCTATATTTTCATCTTTTAATTGTCCTTCTATTTGTTTATAATCAGATTCTACTGCATTTATTATAGCAATTTCTTTATAAGAAGATTTAGTGTTACTACTTTCTTCTATTTTTGTTTTATATTCATTATAAATTTCAGAATTTTGTACTTTTTTCATATATGTAAGTGGTTGACTTACTAGCCAGAATACAGCTAATATTATTATTAATTGTAAAATAGCAGTTAAGCATCCACTAAATGGATTAAATTTTTCTCTTTTATATAAATCCATTGTTTCTTGATTTAACTTTTCTGGGTTATTTTTATATTTAAATTGTATTTGCTTCATTTCTTCTTGCATTTTATTAGATTTTTTCATTGTTTTTTGTTGTTTTATTGTTATTGGTATTAATATAATTCTTAATAAAATAGAAAATATAATAATTGCTATACCATAATTAGTAAATAAATTATATAAAGCATTTAACACATAACCGAATAATTCAGATATAAATCCCATTTTTTTTCATTCCTTTCAATTATTTTAAAGGATCATATCCACCTTTACTAAATGGATTACACTTTAAAATTCTTTTTATTCCTAAGAAACATCCTTGTAAACATCCATATTTTTTTATTGCTTGTTTTGTATATTCTGAGCAACTTGGATAATATTTACATCTAATACCTAAAGCTTCTAAAATAGGTGAAAACGTTTTTTTATATATTTTTATAAAAAAAATTAATATTTTTTTCATTATATTAATCCTGCTTTTTCAAAAAGTTTTAATATATCTTTGCTTACATTTTTAAAATTATTATTTAATATATCTGCTTGTCTATTCCAAATAAACACTATATTATAACCTTTTTTTAATTCATCTTTTTTTAAATAATAACTTTCTCTTATAAGCCTTTTTAAACGGTTTCTTTTATTTGCTTTTCCTATTTTTTTGCTTATTGCAATACCTATTTTATTTTTTTCTTCTTTATTTTTAGTAATATAAATTGTAACATATTTGCCTCTATAAAATTTGCCTTTATTTATTACATTTTTAAATTCATAATTTTTTTTTAAAGTATCTATTTTTCTCAATATAAATCCCCCTGCTACAAAAGGATTTTTATGCTTCTTATAATTAATTTTATGAAGCTATGTTTTTATAATAATAAAGACCACATATTTTTAAATATACGTGGCCACATTATTATGCACTAATTTTATTTCTTCCTTTTGCACGTCTTGCTTTTAATACATTTCTTCCTGCTTTAGTTTTCATTCTTTTCATAAAACCATGTTCTTTTTGTGTTTGTCTCTTTTTTGGTTGATAAGTTCTTTTCATTTTTAGCACCTCCTGTATTTATTAATACCGTAATCGGATTATTTTTATATAAATGATTTTTAAATCACATATCTCATTCGATAAGCTTTCTTATTATATATTAAAATTTTGCTTATGTCAATACTAAGCCTTAAATTTAATAATTTTTTTTATTTTTCTTGACTATTTTAAATAATTTATATATTATAGTAAAAAATAGGGAAAAATGTATTTTTTTTTAGTATTAAAGTCCTAAAGTTATTATTTGCGTAATTATTCACAGCTGTGGATAGTTTTGTGGATAACTTTACTATTAAAAAAAAATACTATTTTCTATAACTTAAAAATATGGAAGGACTGAATTAAATTTGGAGCAAGAATTAAATGAAATTCTTACAAAAGCTAAAGAGTTACTAAGAGAAGAAACTACTAGCATTTCTTTTGATACTTGGATTAAAGATTTAGAAATTGAAAGTATGAACTCACGGAAATATCACTCTTATTACTCAAACTAATTTTAAGAAAGATTATTTAGATTCAAAATACCATGAGTTATTAGTTAATACTTTCAAATTTTTAACTAATAAAGAATGTAGTGTAACAATAGTTTCTGCTGAAGATAAAGAAAATGAAATTTTTCAAAAGAATTTAAATAATAATACTGGCATTACTTATTCAAACGAAACATTGAATCCAAAATATACTTTTGATTCATTTGTTGTAGGAAATAATAACCGTTTTGCACATGCTGCATCTTTAGCTGTTGCGGAAGCACCAGCAACATCTTATAATCCACTTTTTATATATGGTGGGGTTGGTCTTGGTAAAACTCACTTGATGCATGCAATTGGTAATGAAATTTTAAGAAATAATAGAAATGCAAATATTTTATATGTTACTTCTGAAAAATTTACAAACCAATTAATTAATGGTATTAAAGATAATAAAATGGAGCAATTTAGAAATAAATATAGGAATATTGATGTTTTATTAATTGATGATATTCAATTTATTGCGGGAAAGGAAAGAATTCAAGAAGAATTTTTCCATACTTTTAATACACTTCATGAAAGTGGAAAACAAATTATATTATCTAGTGATAGACCACCAAAAGATATTCCTTTATTAGAAGATAGATTAAAATCTAGGTTTGAATGGGGACTAATTGCTGATATTTCTAATGCAGACTATGAAACACGTCTTGCAATACTTAGAAAAAAAGCTCAAATAGATAATATTATTATTGATGATATGATTTTATCTAATATTGCTAATAGAATTGACACTAATATTAGAGAATTAGAAGGAGCCTTAAATAAATTAATAGCAAGAGCATCTTTAATAAATAGTCCTATTACTATGGAAATGGCAGAGTGGGCAATAAATGAAATTGTTTCTTCTAAAGATAAAGTTATTTCATCAGCTTATATACAAGAAACAGTTGCAAAATATTTTAATATAGACCCTAAAGATTTAGTTGGAATTAAACGTTCTAATGATGTAGTATTTCCTAGACAAATTGCTATGTACTTATGTAGAAGCGTTCCACAACTTTCATTACCACAAATAGGAAAGGATTTTGGAAATAGAGATCACACAACTGTACTACATGCTTGTAATAAAATAGAAAAAGAAATAAAGGAAAATAAAAATACAAAATTAATTGTGGATAGTGTTAAAAACATATTACTTGCAGACAAATAGTTTTAATATAAACAAATTTTAAACTTTTTTAAAATTCTTGTTTGCGAAAAACATTGTTTGCAAAACAAAATCGTAATTCTTCTTACGGAAGAGCCACGTTAGATATCCACATGTATGTGTTAATTTTGTGTATATAACCTGTTAATAAATGAATTTTACACAATTAAAATTTTTATATGTTTATAATTTTAAAACTTATCCACGAAATTATAAACACAAAAAATGTTAGGCATATACAGTATTAACATAGTTATCCACACAATCCACAACACCTACTACTACTACTACTACAATTATTTAATATATAAAAGGAGTTTGATTGAAAATGAAAATTGTTTGCGAAAAGGAAAAAATCATTAAAGCTATTAATTCCGTAACAAAAGCGGTAGCTTCAAAAACAACAATGCCTATATTAGAAGGTATATTAATTCAAACAAATGATAAAGAAGTAAAATTAACAACCTATGATTTAGAAATAGGTATAGAATATATAATAGATGCAGATATACAAGAGCAAGGAGCAACAGTAGTAAATGCTATAATGTTTAGTGAAATTATAAGAAAACTACCAGATACTGATATTAATATTTCATTAAATGGTCAAAATTTATTAGTAATAGAATGTGAAGGTTCTTTATATAAGTTAGCAACAATGAACCCAGATGAATTTCCAGAACTTCCACAAATAAATGTTGAGAATTCTATAGAAATAGAACAAAATTCATTAAAAGAAATGATAAGAAAAACAATATTTGCTGTAAGTACAGAAGAAAATAGACCAATATTTACAGGATGTTTATTTGAAATAAAAAATAATAAATTAAATGTAGTTGCAGTAGATGGATTTAGACTTGCATGGAAATCTAAATTTTTACAAAATAATAGTAATGACTTTACAGCAGTTATTCCAGGAAGAACTTTAAATGAAGTTAATAAAATAATATTAGATTCATTTGATACTATAAAAATAGGAGTAGCTAAAAACCAAGCATTATTTGAAATGGAAAATTGTAAATTAGTTACACGTTTATTAGATGGAGAATTCTTAAATTATTCAAGTGTAATACCAGAAAACTGGGAAACAAGAGTAAGAGTAAATAGAAGCAATATACAGAATTGTTTTGAAAGAATTAGTTTAATATCTTCATCAAGTATAGAAAAAGAAAAGAAATATCCTGTAAAAGTATCAATAGATATAGGTAAAGTAACAATATCATGTACAAACCAAACAGGAGATGCAAAAGAAGAAATGTATGTTTCAACAGAAGGTCAAAACTTAGAAGCAGGTTTCAACCCAAAATATTTCTTAGATGCACTTCGTGCAATAGATGATGAAGAAATATTTATAGATTTTGGAACAAGCATTTCACCATGTATAATAAGACCTGTGGATGAGGGAGATTACAAATATATGATTTTACCAATTAGGCTTAAAGATTAATTTTAGAAGGGAGGTTGGAAGTTGGAAGTTAGAAGTTAGAAGGATAGAAGTTAGAAATAAAAAGTAATAAGTTAAAA
>CATLDI010000069.1 GCA_949902805.1 uncultured Clostridiaceae bacterium | reverse complement strand
ATCAAATAAATTTCAAAATATTAAAAATGATTCTGCTTTTGAAAAATCAAGTAAAGAAGTAGTGCGATATTTAGGAATGGAAAAAAGAGAAAAAGTATTAACCGTAACAATGGAAAAGTTTTATGAGCTACGCCAGGATAAAATTAGAGAAATTTGTAAAGAATTTACTTTAAAGCGTCAAGCGTTTTTATCCCAGCATATTAATCAAGAACAGAAGCACGAACAAAAAAAGCAAAAAGAACACAATAAAAGTCTTGAAAGATAATTATATTTAAAATATAAATATTTATAAATATATAATATAATCCACAAAAGCATAAACTAACTATGCAGCTGTAATGCTGCATAGTTAGTTTAAAATTTTATCGGATAAAATTTGAGAGGAGAGTTATGAATATAAAAATAGCAGTGATACTTATTATCTTATTTTTTTCAAACAAGGCATATTCTCAACTAATTGTAGAAGATATTGCAAATCTGCCACACAATATACTTTCATCAGTAAAAGCAGTTGAGCAGGTAACAGAGCAGGTTAAACAATATAAATTAGCCGTGCAGGAATTTGAACTTATGGTAAAAAATTCAGCTGCACCGTATTTTTATGTATATGACCAGGTAAAAAGTTTTGATGAAAATGTAAAAAATTTAAAAGAAAGATTTTCGCAATTTAGTAATCCTAATGAAGTAGATAAGTATTTTAAAAAATATTATGATATGAGCTGGTATCGTTCATCGCCTTGCTTCCAAATGGGCGGATGCTCTGCTGCTGATTTAGATAGACTTTCAGAGCAGCGGGCAGAACGCATTAAAACTTTAACAAATATTTCTGCAAATATCAAAAAAAGTATGACTAAATGGGCAGATGACCAGCAGGCAAGGTATGACAGGCTTGAACGGCTTGACCAGGAGGTTAAAAAAGCAGAAGGACATTTTCAAGTGCAGGCATATCAGGCACAGTATAATTCAGAAATTTTAAAAGAAATAATTCAGTTAAACGAAAATATGCGTTCATTTATGGATTACATAATAAGCTTGAATGAAAAAAATTTGGAGCAATCTATGATAGAGCAAGCAAAAAGTGAAGCATATCAAAATTGGCAGCCACCTAAAATAAAAAAATGGAATCGTTATTTTTTAAATTAATAAAGCAGGTATTTATATATGGAAAATGAGTTATTTTTAAGTAATTTTCAAAATATAATACAAAATCATATTGCTAACTGGGCAGGTGTAATGCAGGGTTATGCAATGAATTTATTTATAATATTAGCAGGTATAGCTTTGATTGTTAATGTTGTTTTAATAATATTAGAAAGTGGTGGTGGAATTGATACAAATAAAATAATCAGCTTTATACTAAAATTTTCATTTGTAACTGGTTTTTTCTTTTTTATTTTAGAAAATGGGATAGAATTTGCAAATTATATCATTAAATATTTTTTAACTATCGGAAATGATAGTTTAGGTTATGGCACTGATGATAAAGGTGCTGTTGAAAATATACTAAATTCTATTTACTCAATATGGAATGCTGCTACTAAAGAGTTGAGTGGCTGGTCAATAGCTGAATATATAGCAAGTGTATTTTTAGCAATATTCATAATTATTATTTTAGCAATTATATTGGGCAATTACTTAGTTGAAGTGATGTCATCATTTATCTTAGTTTATGCAGGCTATATTGTGCTAGCCTTTGGTGCTACACAATGGACTAGAGAGTGGGTAATAAATTATTTTAAAGCAGTATTAGGTATTGGCTTAAAATTATTAACATTAATGTTTTTAATTGGTATCACATTAGAATTTTTAAAAATTCAAATATCTATGTTTAAAAATGGATTCCATATAACTAACGGAATAACTATTTTAGTCACACTGTTTATTATTCAAATGATTATGAATAAAGTTCCAGATGCTGTGGCAGCACTTGTATCAAGTGCATGGGGGCACATGTCTGGTTTAAATATGGCAACAGCAGCAGCTACTATTATGGCAGCTGCTCAAACAGCAAAAACTGCAATGTCTGTTATGAATAAGGCAGGTGGGGCAGCTTTAGAGGGTGCAAAAAATTATAAGACAGGGACAAATGATGCTGCAAATGAATATATAAAAAATAAATACTCTACTGCTGCAGGTGCAGCAGCAAATCAAAATGATACTTTTACACCAAATAATAGAGAGATTCCTGGTTTTAATGAAAATACGAAAAACGGCTCTGGCATAATGTATCAAATGGGTAGAGCTACTGGCTGGGGGTTTAGTAATTTATATGATGGTTTGAAAAATAAAAATAAACAGTCATCAAATAATGCTTCAAAAAAAGATAGCAGCAGTAATACTGATGCGTCAAATACTTCATCTAAACCTGTTCAAAATCAAGCAGACAGTAATATTAAAAATAATTGACAATATATTCTACATTATGTATTTTACTAAAAAAGGAGGTGCAATATGAAAAAAATATTAATAACTTTAATGATAATAATAATTGCAATACCTGTTATTGCAAAAGATCCACGAGAAACTGTGGAATATTGGAAAAATCATCCTGATAATCAAAATGAACGCGATATAGAAATGAAAAAATGCTGGAATTCATTACGCACTCATTTTAAAGTTCCAGTTGGAAGTAAGCAGTGGAATATATGCTGTGCAATAAGGGCATCTCGTAATCACCCAGTTTCGGGTAAAGAGCAGACTTTTGAGGAAGTAAATGAAGATATGAAAAAAGCAAAAGAAATGTATGGTGATAAATAATAGTAATCAGTGAGGTGTAATATGAAAAAATTATTATTAGTTATATTCATTTTTACTATCACTATTCCAGCATTTGCAAAAGATCCACGAGAAACTGTGGAATATTGGAAAAACCATCCTGATAATCAAAATGAAAGTAGTATAGAAATGAAAAAATGCTGGAATTCATTACGCACTCATTTTAAAGTTCCAGTTGGAAGTAAGCAGTGGAATATATGCTGTGCCATAAGAGCAGCTTATAAAAATATAACATTTGAAGAAGAATATGAATATATGAAAAAAGCAAAAGAAATGTATGGTGATAAATAAATGGATAAATGTTGGAATGAATTATTCTGTATTAACCGCAATATTTAATATGTTATAAGGGGAGCAAAAAAGCTCCCTTTTTTTATCCGATAAAATTTTTATAAAAATGGATAAAAAAGGCTTGATATTTATTGAATTTTATATTATGTTAAGAATACAGGGACTGAATAGTCAGTCCTAAGTTTGAATTGATGTAAAAAAATCAACCACTTAAGCGGCTCTTAGGTGGTTATTTTTTTGTTAAAAAAAATATGACTGCTAAAAATAGCACAAAAAGAGAAAAGATATAGTAATCGTTTTCTATCATAACTATCACCCCCTTTTTTAAATTATTTTGGAAGGGAAAAAGTGATAGTAACCGACCATCCAGTCGCTCCGTATTCTGCTATTATCATAATATACACACATCAAGAAAGCAAGAAAAAAAATAATACTTTGATGAGTAAAAAAGCTCCCTTTTTTTATCCAATAAAATTTTTATAAAAATGGATAAAAAAGGCTTGAATTAATATAAAATATTTATTATATTAAGAGTAGCACAGGGGACTGGGCCGTTCAGTCCTCGTTGGCTATTTAATTAATCTTGATAATTAAAAAATAACCACTTATTCGCACTAGGTGGTTATTTTTTTATGCAAAAAATTATGATTGCTATTACTAGCACACACAATAAAAATGTGATATGATTTTCATATACCATAGGCTTCTCCTTTACCATTAAAAAATGGTTAGTTGAAAAGAAGAGAACCAACCTACCCAGTCGCACCTGTGCAAGACCATCCAACTAAATAGACAGATAATTTGTATATTAAAATACCAATTAATTCAAGCCTTTTTTGTTGAAATAATAATAGATATATTATATAATATATTGATAATATTTTTAGTAAAAAGGAGAATAAAATGACTAAAATTGAAGAAGAAAAAAATATTGTATTAAGTGATGAAGAAATTTTAGAAATAACTAAAAATATCTATAGAAATAGGATATTAAATAAAGATATTTCTGAAGAAGAAGAGGATAGGCTTATATCATTAATACCTATGACAACAAAAGAGATAAAACCAGTTATAAATTAATCAAAACAAAAGCCATAATAGAGGTCATGCTAGATGAAAAAGCATTATATATCAATAGTTTATAAAATTTATCGGGGGGGGGGGTTACACATCTCAGATTTCAAATAAGCTCTCACCATTTTTTTATTTTTCTAATATTATTCATTTGGGGTGCTAAATGAATAATGTAAATATCAATCAAATCAATAATTTTCTCTCTGATAAAGAAAAATGTGCAAAAGTTATGATTGGCACAAAAGTATTCAAAACTTTTTCAACTCAAAAAGATAATAAAAGTAAATATGATAACTTTATCCAGGCACAAAAAAGTTTTGAATCATCTAATAGTATTCCATACTTTCATTGCAGAATTTTTTCTGTTGAAAATGTGGAACTTGTGTTTAATATACTAAATAAAGTAGATTCCAGCTTTATATTTTTAGATAAGAAAAAAATTTATGGTAAATATTCAGTGATAGAAGCTGAAATATTTATTTCTTACTTAAATCCAGAATTTAAAGAAATTATTAGATATTTAACATTAATAGAGTTTATTGATGGTAAAGAAAATAATGATAAACTTAAAATTTTATTTGAAGAATTAGAAAAGTATTATCATTATTTGAACATACAATACTTAAATAATAATGCACTAAATATATAGGTTACAAAAATGGATATACTACATAGATTTAAAAGAAGCAATAAAGAACAGCATCAGAATAATGACCATATTTTATCTAATGCTAAAAATGTATATAATGCAAGGATAAGTGAGTTATTTAGCAAATACAGATTTTTACAGCTGATTACTGTAATCAGTTTATTAATTTGTATTATATCTATTGCTGGAGTTATTCATATAGGTTCACAATCAAAGTTTGTGCCTTATATTGTTGAAGTAAACAAACTGGGAGAAACTGTTGTTGTTGGTGAAATCCATGCAGGCACTATAAAGGACCAAAGAATTATTAGAGCAAAAGTGGCTTCTTTTATAAAAACTTTAAGAACAGTTAGTGTTGACCCTGCATTGCAGCGTAATTTTATATTTGAAACTTATCATTCGTTGCAGCGTGGTGACCCTGCAATAAATAAAGCTAATGTTTTTTATAAAGATAAAGCAACAAATCCATTTGAATTAGGCAAAAAAATAAATAGAGAAGTAGAAATTGTCTCTTTATTAGAAATGACATCTAATACTTATCAATT
>CATLDI010000068.1 GCA_949902805.1 uncultured Clostridiaceae bacterium | reverse complement strand
TTCCTTATAAATTCTGTCTTTTTACTTTCAAATAAATCTTCTCTATTTATTACTTCAGCAATTATATTATTTAATATTTCTTTATTGCATTTTGGAATTATCTGTTCTAAATCTTCTAAATCCTTTTCCGCAAGTCTTATAATTTTACTTATTGCAACATCTTCTTTTGAAAGAATATATACATTAATATATTTAAATTCATCTAATTTTATTGCTCTTTCTTTATATGTTGGAGATAAGATTGTACTTTCATATTCTAACATGTCATAATCTCTTAATAATACAAATACTTTTCCATATTTTGCTGGATACCCTAAATCTACAAAGTCTACATCTAACGTTGCTCTTGTTGTATATTCTCCTAACATACATGCGCTTCCACCAATTATATAAATATCAAATGGTTCTAGTTTAAATAATTTTGTTACTTCTTCCATTTCGTGAAGAACCTCTATTAAATTATCTCTAATCATAAATTTCTCCTTTTATAGTAATATAATACACTGTTTTTAGTAATTTATCAATATTTTTATACAATATTTTAGAGGTTGCAAACTGCAACCTCTATTTTTAGTTAATAAACTCCTATAAATTAATTTGTAATTCACTTTTATATGGTAATATACATTTATCAAATTTTACCATATCAATATTTACTTTTTCTTTACTTTCTAATTTCAATATTGGATAGATATCGATAAATATAACGCCAAATACAGTCAACAAATACATTAAAAAAATCTCTATTCCAACTATAAATGTTATCATCTTAATTCTACCTCCTAAAATAATTATTTTTAAGGTTGCGTATATATAAGTTCCGATATATAGTTTATCATGATTTATTAAGAAAATCAATGAATTAGTAGTAATTTTTTGAGTAATTACTTCGAAGAACGAGCGATTGCTAATCGCCCCTACAATGTGAAAATATTCTTACACTATTTAATACCGTCAATAAGCTTACCCCTGTATCTGCTATGATTGCTAGCCATATTGGTGCTATTCCGAATAACTCCTAATGTTAGCACAGCTGCTTTTACTATTAATGAGAATGCTATGTTAAATTTTATTATTCTCATACTTTTCTTTGCTGTTTTTATTATATTTGGTAAAATTCCGATATTGTTTGATATTAGTAGGGCATCTGCACTGCTCTCTGCAATTTCTGAGGCATTTCCCATTGCTATTCCAAAATCTGATTCTGCTAATACTGGGCTGTCATTTATTCCATCTCCTATAAATATTACTTTTCCGTTTTCTTTTAGCTTACTTACTTTTTCTAGTTTTTGCTTTGGAAGTAAACCTGCAAATATTTTGTTTATTCCTACTTTGCTTCCTATTTTGTTGGCACTTTCTTCGTTATCTCCTGTAAGTATTATTGTTTCAGCAATACCTACTTTTTTTAATTTTTCTGTTATTCCGAAGCTACTTTCTCTTATTTCTTCTTTAAAAGTTATGCTAGCTTCTACTTTTCCATCTATTATTAAGTAATTTGCATTTTCATTTTTTTCTTCTTTTATATTGCTTTTTTCTAGCAATTTTATATTTCCAAATAATACTTCTTTTCCTTCTATTTTTCCTTTAATGCCATGCCCTGCAATTTCTTCATATTCATCTACAATTATTTCTGGTTCTAAACCTTTATTTTCCACTTTTTGTTTAATTGCTGTGGATATTGGATGGTTTGAATTTTTCTCTAATGCATACATGTATTGTAATACTTCTGTTTCTTGCATATTTCCACTTAAATTTAGTTCATCTATTTGCATTTTTCCTGTTGTTATTGTTCCTGTTTTGTCAAATGCTACATATTTTGCTTTTGATAAATTTTCAATATGTTTGCTTCCTTTTATTATCATTCCTTTTTTTGATACTTTTCCTATGCATGAGAAGAATGCTAAAGGTACTGATATTACTATACTACATGGGCATGATGCAACCAAAAATACTAGTGACCTCAATATCCAAGTTTTAAATTCTTGTTTTAATATTAGTGGCATACATACTGCTATAATTATTGCTAGAATAATTACAATTGGTGTATATATTTTCGAAAATTTGGTTATAAAATTTTCTGTTTTTCCTTTATTGTTTGTGGCTTCATATACTAAGTCTACTATTTGAGTGGCAGCTGAATTTTTATAGTCTTTTTGCACCTCACATATTAAACTTCCGGTTTAAATTTATGCTTCCAGATAGTATCTCTTCATTTTCTTTTACGTTTACTGGCATACTTTCACCTGTTAAACTTGACATATCAAGGTTTGCTATTCCTTTTAAAATTTTACAGTCAAGTGGAACCATCTCTCCTGGTTTTATTATTATTTTTTCGCCTACTTTTACTTCTTCTACATTTACAACTTTAATATTTTCTTTTTCATCTATTATATTGGCTGTTTTTGCTTTTATTTCCACTATACTTTTTATATTTTTATTTGAATTTTCTACTGCTTTTTCTTCTAAAAATTCTCCTAATTTAAATAGTAGTACAACCATACAACTTTCTGGGAATTCTCCTAATGCAAATGCTGCAATTACTGCAATTGTCATTAACGTATCTTCTTCAAAGTTTAGCTTGAAAATATTTTTAATTCCTTCTATTATTAGTTCATATCCTGATAAAAGTACTACTAGCAAGTAGCCCCAAATTTTATAATTTTCTAATATTGGTAGAAATGTTAGGATAAATATTATAATTGAAATGATGTATAAAACTATATCCTTTTTATTTGATTTTTCTTCTGTTTCATTTCCATGTGTATGGCAGTGATTACAGTGGTTACACGTATGTTCACTCATTTTAGTTACCTTCCTTTCTTATTTTCTATATCAATTTTTTTTCTTCTCTTATGTGCTCTAATGCCATTGTTATTATTTTTTCTATGTGTTCATCTTGGAGACTGTAATATACTTGTTTTCCTTCTTTTCTGTATTTTACTAATTTTGATGTTCTAAGTAGTTGTAATTGGTGTGATACATTTGACTGTGTAAGACCCAAAAGTTCGCATAAGTCGCATACACATAGTTCATTATTTAATATACTACATATTATTTTAAGCCTAGAACTATCTGCAAATAGTTTAAATATATCTGCCATTTCTATTATTTCATCAAAAGAAGGTTCCTTACTTTTTACTTCTTTTATTTTATTATAATGTGGGCATTTTTCATTACATACTAAATCTTTTTCTTCCATTTACTTTCTCCTTTTTAATTATATATGAATATATGAATGTATATTCATATATTAACTCTAAAAAAAATTATTGTCAAGAGATTTTTTGAAGATTTTTGGGACGAGATTTTTGGGACGCACCCGAAAGTCTCATTTTTATTTAAAAAATGAGACTTTCGGGTGCGTCCCAAAAATCTCATTTGTTATTATCCATTAATTTGTTTTGCAACTTCTTCAGCGAAGTTTTCTTCTTTTTTCTCTAGTCCTTCACCTTTTTCAAGTCTTGCAAATCTTACTATTTTAGCTCCTTTAGCTTCTACCATTTTTCCTACTTTTTCATCTGGATTTTTTACGAAGGCTTGCTCTATTAAGCATATTTCTCCGTAGAATTTTCCTATTCTTCCTTGTACCATTTTTTCTGCTATTTCTGCTGGTTTTCCTTCATTCATTGCTTGTGCTTTTAGGATTTCCATTTCTTTTTCTACTCTTTCTTGTGGTACAGCTTCTCTATTTAGGTATTCTGGTTTAGCTGCTGCTATTTGCATACATATGTCTTTTGCTAATTCTTCTGTTGCATTTTCCATTTCTACTAAAACAGCTATTTTTCCATCTCCGTGGATGTATTTAGCAACTGTTCCATTTGCTGATTCAAATCTTTCGAATCTTCTTATTGACATGTTTTCTCCTATTGTTGCTATTTTATTTGTTAATACTTCATTTATTGTTTTTCCTGCTTCAGCTATTGATTCTTGTGCTAATAAATCTTCTACAGTTAGCGGATTTCTTTCAGCTACTTGCTTTGCTACGTCTGCAACAAAACTTCTGAATTCTTCAT
Organism: uncultured Clostridiaceae bacterium; assembly: GCA_949902805.1. GTDB lineage: Bacteria > Bacillota > Clostridia > TANB77 > CAG-508 > UMGS1663. The sequence goes on along the minus strand of CATLDI010000068.1, from coordinate 1,404 downwards.
TTTTTGCAACGAAGTCTGTTTCAGCATTTACTTCAACAACTGCTCCTACGCTTCCATCTTCTGAAACATATGCTGCTGCTAGTCCTTCTGCTGCTATTCTTCCTGATTTTTTAGCTGCTTTTGAAAGTCCTCTTTCACGTAATAGTTCTATTGCTTTTTCTTCGTCTCCATTAGTTTCTGTTAGAACTTTTTTGCAGTCCATCATTCCTGCACCAGTTCTTTCTCTTAACTCTTTTACTTGATTTGCTGTAATCATTCCTTTATTCCTCCTTTTAATTTTAATAATGAATACTGAATAATGAATGATACGGAATGAGTAATTTTTTCTTATTAACTATTTAACAACCGTATTTCAACATTCATTATTAAAATTAATTATTCATTATTAATCATTCATTTTTCATTATTCATTAAATCTTTCATTATTAATGCAATTTTTCAATAAGGGGGCAGTGGAGTCATGTTCTACGATGTATTTTGCAAATGGTACCCTATATTTTAATTCACTTTTACTTATGCTAGAACAAAAGTGACTTCGCCACGTGGGCGGACTTATAGGCTACTCCCCTACAACTTAAAATAGCATACTTTCCTATTATATAAAAAAGAGTAGAGCAGATAAAGGCTCTACCCTTTTTATTTTTATACTTATTTATTATTCAGCATCTTCGTTTGCTACTACTTCTTCAATGCTTTCTGGTTCTTCTGTAGCTGTTGCTTCTTCTTCGTGAACTTCTTCCATTGATTCACCTTGTCTACCTTCTATAATAGCGTTTGCCATTGCGTCAGATATTAATTTTACTGCACGAATTGCGTCATCATTTCCTGGTATTACATAGTCTAAATCTTCTGGGTTACAGTTTGTATCTATTAAACCAACTACTGGAATTCCTAATTTTTTAGCTTCTAATATTGCTATTCTTTCTTTTTTAGGATCTACTACGAACATAACTCCTGGAATTTCAGTCATATCTTTGATTCCACCTAAGTTCTTTTCTAGTTTTTCCATTTCTTTTTTAAGTAGTATTACTTCTTTTTTAGGTAATACGTCAAAAGTTCCATCTTCTTGCATTCTTTCTAATTCGTTTAGTCTTTCAACTCTTTTTCTTATTGTACCAAAGTTTGTTAGCATTCCACCTAACCATCTTTGATTTACGTAGTACATACCGCTTTTTTCAGCAGCTTCTTTCATACACTCTTGTGCTTGTTTTTTTGTTCCTACGAAAAGGAATGTTTTTCCTTCTTCTGCTTGTTCTCTCATGAAGCTATATGCTTCGTCTAATTTTTTAGATGTTTTTTGTAGATCTATAATGTGAATACCATTTCTTGCTTGGAATATGTATTCAGCCATTTTAGGATCCCATCTTCTTGTTTGATGTCCAAAGTGAACACCTGCTTCTAGTA
>CATLDI010000067.1 GCA_949902805.1 uncultured Clostridiaceae bacterium | reverse complement strand
GGAGAAGAAAAGAAAGTAAATAATGGAAAACTAATAAAAATAGAAATTCCAGAATCAAAAGTATCAACCACAGAGCTAGAAATAACATACACAATAAAAGTAAGAAACACAGAAGAACTAGCCGGAACTGTAAAAGTACTAGAACTAATACCAAAAGGATATACACTAGCAAACAGCAACCCAGAATATTGGACAAAAAATGCAGAAGGAAACCTAGAAACAACAGTAGAACTAAAATCAGGAGAAGAAAAGGTACTAGAAGTAGTACTAAAATGGAACAACAACGGAAACAACTTCGGAGAAGCAATCAACACAGCAACCTTAGCAAGCCTAGAAAACGAAGCAAACTACGAAGAAACAACAACGGAAGATAACACTTCAAGCGCGAGCCTAGTAACAAGCATAAAAACAGGGCAAGAAACAAAGGTATTAGAAATGATATTAAAAACAATAGCTATAAATGGAGCATTAATATTAATAATATCAATACCATTAATAGCAAAGAAAAGAAAACAAAAAATCTAGGAATGTAGTGCTATATAGCAAAATATGGTAATTAGAAATAATTAAACTAAAACACTCTAAAAGCATTTGCTTGTGGAGTGTTTTAGTTTCAAATTAAATAAGAATTTTAGAATATTCAATAAATTGTAAATAAAAGAATAAAATCTAATAAAAATGAATAAAATACCATATAAGTTCAAAAAAATCATATATAGAATTGATTCTTTTGAACTTATAGATTTAAGCCAGCAACTAATAATGATTTCAATGGGCTCACTTACAGGACATTATGTAGCAAACGAATTAATAGTAAAAGGATATGAACTATATTATTGGGAGTCAAATGGAAAAGCAGAAGTAGATTTTATTATTCAAAAAGATATAAACATTGTACCAATTGAAGTAAAAACAAGTACACATACTAAATCTAGAAGTTTAGACCTATACATGAAAAATTATAATCCTAATTATGCAATTAGAATTTCAGAAAAGAACTTTGGGTTTGAAAATAATATAAAGTCAGTGCCATTGTATGCAATATTTTGTATATAATTGTCAAAAGGGACGGAGCATATTGACAATTTAATTGTCAATATGCCCCGTCCCTTTTGACTCATTTTTTTTACATTCCCTTTATTTTTCCTTTACATTAAAAAACACATATGATATAATTTCCATGAAATATGAGGTGAAAATATGAATCAAATTTTATATGTAGAAAAGTCTAAAAACAGTAATTCCCTAAGTATGGAAGCTACAGTAAAAATATTTGTTATATCAATTATAATATTTGCAATTATATTTATAGGTAAAGGTGTATATGGAATTGTAAATTCAAAAAAGAATGATAAAGTACTAGAACCTAGTATTACTATAAATGAATTAGAAGAAGAACTACAAATTATTATAAATCATGAAAAAGCAATAGATAAAATAATATATTCTTGGAATAACGGAAAACAAGAAACAATACAAGGAAGAGGAAGAACAAACATAGTAGAAACAATAGAATTTCCAACAGGAAATAATACACTATATTTAAAAATTATAGATAGTAATAAAAAAGAAACTTCATACACAAAAGAATATTATAGAGATGACAAAGACACAATAAAACCAGAAATAGAACTTGTTGTAGAAGGCTCAAGAGTAAGAGTTGTAGCAAAAGATGAAAGAAAGTTAAGCTATATAAAATATAATTGGAACGATGAAGATGAAACAATAGTAGAAGTAAGAGAAGATTCTCCAAAACAAATAGAAGAAAGAGTATCTATATTAAAAGGAGAAAATAAACTAACAATAGTAGCAGTAGATGAAGCTGGAAATGAAACAGTAAAAGAGCAAATATATAAAGGAGCAAAAAAACCAACAATAGAAGTTACACAAACGAATGATGAATTATTAATAAAAGTAAGCGATGAAGAAAACATACAAAAAATTGAAATCAATTTAAATGGTAACTCGTACTCAACAGACCATGAAAATACAGGGGAACCTTTAAATATGAAAGAAGCAGAGCTAAACCAAAAACTAGAAGCAGGAGAAAACAATATAGTAATAACAGCATATAGTGTAAATGGTTTATCAGAACAAGTTTCAAGAACTATAACAATTTAATCACAAAAGATACAAATTGAGGAGTAATTATGATACAAGAAATTTATTTAATAGATAATTCTAACCAATTAGAACAAACATTAATAGATATATTAAAAAATGAAATTGACTATAAAATTACAACAGTAACAACAGAAAATTTAGAAATAGCATTAAAAAATATCCCATCACTTATTATAGCAAATGAAGATAGCATAAAGCCAAATGCTTTAGAAATATGCAAAAAAATTAAAAATAACGAAGATAATAGTATCACTCCCATTATAGTTATAACATCCAATAAAGAACATACTCATAAGCAAGAAATGTTAGAACTAGGAGTAATATATTATATAAAAACTCCTATTGATAATGAATATTTATATTATACAATTAAAAATATATTAGAGCTTTTATATGTAAATAGAAGAGTGAGCCCATTAACAGGTTTACCAGGAAATGTTCAAATTCAGGCAGAAATAAAAAAGAGGCTATTAAATAAAGAAAGATTCTCAATGATGTACTTTGACTTAGATAATTTCAAAGCATACAACGACGTATATGGATTTATAAAAGGAGACGAAATTATAAAATTTACAGCCAATGTAATTTTAAAAAATGTACATACAGACAAGTATGAAAATAGCTTTGTAGGCCATATTGGTGGAGACGACTTTATAGCAATAATATCAGAAAAAGATTGTGAAAGTGTATGTCAAAACATAATTGCCGACTTTGACTCTAATATAAAAAGATATTACACACAAGAAGATGCCCAAAGAGGATATTTAGAAGTAGCAAACAGAAAAGGCGTTATAGAACAATTTCCTCTTACATCATTATCTATAGGAGCAGTAGAAGTAGAAGAACACAAATTTTCTAATGTACTAGAAATAGGCGAAGTAGGAGCAAGCGTAAAACACTTAGCAAAAACAATACAAGGAAGTACATATGTAATAGATAGAAGAAAAAGATTATAGAAATTTACAAAAAAATATAGACATATTATGTAATTTAATATATAATATGCCTATATTTTTTGTAACTATCATATTCTTTTTTTAAATAAAGGAGGAATTAAATTATGACTAATGAATTAATTGAATACAAACAACAAAATGAAACTTTATTAGGAAATAATGAATTTGAAGAATATCCACGGATTAGAGACCTTGAAGATTGCATAAAAGAAGTTGTAGTAGGTCAAGATGAACTAATTAGAAGAATTGCTACTTCATTATACAATGCACATTATTTAGGAACCAAATGTGTAGAATTTATAATAGGAGGGAGCGGAACCGGAAAAACGCTAACTATGGAAGCATTTTGTAAAGAAATGGGATTAGCATATACTATTGAAAACGCAACACAATATACTCAAGAAGGGTATGTCGGAGAAAGTGTAAATAGAATGCTATCAAACTTAGTAAAAAACTCAGGTTATGACTTCCAAAAAGCTGAAAACGGAATATTAATAATAGATGAAATCGCCAAAAAAACAACAAAAGGTCGTGGAGCAAGTTCAGATGGAAGAGACATTAGTGGAGAAGGAGTGTTAGACTCTCTACTTCCTATTTTATCAGGTGCACCAATTAATATTAAAGTCAACAATAAAGACATTCAATTTGAAACGAAGAACTTAAGAATTTTCCTAATGGATGCTTGCTCTGGATTAGAAAAGCAAAAAGAAAATAAAAAAATAGGCTTTAATAGATCAAATGAAAAAGAAAAACTTTCTCCAGAAAAAAGCATTTATACAAAAGAAGATCTTATAGCATATGGTTTTACACCAGAATTTGTTGGTCGAATTACTAAAATTCATGTAACAAACCCAATTGAGACAGAAACATTAGTAAGAATACAGAAAGAATCAAAAGAATCTGTATATAGAATGTATGAAAAAGGTCTTAAAAATATGGGAATTGAGCTTGTGACATATGAAAACTTTTTTAAAGATGTAGCTAAAGCAACATTAAATTATGGAACAGGAGCAAGAGAACTTGCAAATACTACTAATTATGTATTTGAAAACTTGATGTATAAAATATACGATTACGAAGGAAGAGTAAATGTTGCAGAACTAAGAGAAGGAGTAGTAACAGATAACTCAAATTTTGCAATTTACTAAAATAAAAAAAGGAGATGTAAAAAAGTGTGCCAAAAGGGACGGTGCATATTGGCACACTTTTTTTGCATCTCCTTTTTTCTTTATTGAATAGGAAAAATAGATTTTTCAAAATTCAAAATCTATTAATCGCATGAACAAAAAGTAAATAAAAACATTTAAAGAATAAAAACAAAAAACTCTCATATAAATATATAAAAAACAAATATAGGAGTTATTATATGATGATCGTTTTAAATAAAAAAAAGATAATATTCACATTAGGAATTATATTAGTAACAGTTTTTGCGCTTACTATAAAACATGAAAGCAATGAAGAAACCCTACAAACAGTAGCCTTGCCAGTAACAAACAAAGTAATAGTAATAGATGCACGGACATGGCATTCCAGATGAAGGAGCGCAAAGCAGCACACGGTACCACAGAAGCACAAACAAATTTAAAAATAGCATTAAAAGTGCAAAATTTATTAGAGCAATCAGGAGCAACTGTAATATTAACACGTTCAGATGAAAACGCAATTTATGACATAGATAGTAAAACATTAAAACAAAAGAAAGTATCAGATATTCATAACAGAGTAAAAATAGGAAATGAATCAAGTGCAGATATATTTGTATCAATACACCTAAACAAAATTCCACAAGAACAATACTGGGGTTGGCAATGCTTTTATAAAGAAGGCAACGAAAACAGCACAAAACTTGCCAAAAGCCTACAAGAAAACCTAAACAATGCAATACAAAAAGAAAACAAACGTGTAGCCATGAAACTAGAAAACGTATACATAATGAAACACGTAGAAATACCAATCTCAATAGTAGAATGCGGTTTCCTATCCAACAAAGAAGAAGAAAAGCTACTACTAGAAGACTCATATCAAGACAAACTAGCCTGGGGCATATATAACGGCATTATAAGCTATTTTTACGATTAAAAAACACATAAGCACCAAACAAAATTCACACCGTAGTGGCGTATATTTAAAAAGAATACCTGTAAGAATTTACCGAATTATGCCCACTCAACCAAAAATATTACACCCCAAACCCATAGGGAAATAAACAAAAAACAAGAAATATAAGAAAATATCGACAAAATATTACAAAAATGTAAATAACATTTAATAATACCCAAACAACATAAATCCGTAAGCAAAACCGCGAAATGCTAGAGATTACCAGCATTTCGCGTATTTATTTATCTCTATAAACTTAGTATAATTATTATATATAAATATAATTATAAACAATTAATAGTTTTATGGAGGTAAACATGAAAAACAAACAAGAAATAGGAAAGGTAATAAAGGAGAA
>CATLDI010000066.1 GCA_949902805.1 uncultured Clostridiaceae bacterium | reverse complement strand
AATATAAATATGACAATTAGCAAAAGAAATAGCAAAAAAGAAGAAATAGGAGAAAAGAAGGTAAATGAAATTGAAAAAGTAAATGTTAAAGTAAAAATAGAAAATAAAATTATCGAAGAAACTGCTGAAATGACAAGTATAACAGAAAAAGAGATAAATGAAATAAAAGAATATGTATCTTCAGTGTATGAAATAAATAAAAACAATATAAACATAAATTAAAATGTGTTACAATTCACAGCTAATATTGAAAATGAATTGTAGTGGGCTGCCACCTTTGGCGACCTGCTCTTCGAAGAAATTACATGAAAATTCATATTAATTTAAATAATTTCGTTGTAGTAATGGGGCGCCAAAGGCAACGCCCCCCCTACAGTATAAAAAAATTGTGAATGTGAACCAATAAAATACAGAGCTAAATAATAGCTCGGAAAGGAATAAATATGATAAGGGAACAAATGAATAAAATTGCAAATATTTTTAAGAATAACGACGGAAATAATAAAAAGAAAATTGAAAATTTGGTAGTGTTTGTAATTATTTTAATAATTACAATAATAGTAATAAATATGATATTAAAAGATGATAAAAAAGAAGGAGATACTCAAAAGACTAATAGTATAGGAAAAACTTTAGCAAAAACCGAACAAGAAACTTATGTAAGCACAAATGATGAATTGAAAGAAAATTTAGAAGAAATACTTTCAAAAATGGATGGAGTTGGTAAAGCTAATGTTTTAATTACATATTCACAAAGTAGCGAAAAAGTAGCAATGTATAATGAAGATAGCACAAAAAGTGATACAGAAGAATCAGATTCCCGGGGGGCGGGAATAGAAAAATAAGTCAAACGTCTACTAAAAAGGAAGTAATATATGAAGATAAAAATGGAGAAAAAGTTCCTGTGGTGCAGAGCGTAGTAAAACCTAAAATAGAGGGAGCAATAATAATAGCAACAGGAGCACGGAAATAGTGAAGTAAAACTCAAAATAACACAAGCGGTAGAAGCTGCAACTGGGCTTGCAACACACAAAATACAAGTATTTGAAATGAGTGAGTAGCGTGTGAGTGGCTAATCTACTGCTTTCCGTGATTTTCAAGGTTTTTATATAAATTTATTCCAGTTCGTCGATTGAGCTAATTTTTGCAGAAATTCTAAATGAAATTTTATAGCACCCTTCCATCACGATGAACTCTTTCCATAAAATTTCATTAAGAATTACTAACAAAAATTACTCTGATATTCCTCACTTACATAAATTTATATAAAAACTTTGAAGATCACTAGCAAGAGGTTAATTGATGAACAGAACAATGAAATAGAAAAAAATAAATATTAAAATTAGGAGGCTAAAAAATGAAAAGTTTAAAAAGAAATCAAGTTATTATTTTTGTTATTGCACTTATGTTAGTTTCGGCAGGATATTTAAGTTATACAGCTAACAATGATGCAAATACTATTCAGACAAGTTCTGAATTAAATGCTACTTTGGAATATGCAGGAATTGGAGATGCTAAATTAGTTAATAGTAATGGAGTAGTTGACACTAATACTGTTAATGAAAATACAATGGTGAATGAACAATTAAGTAATGAAAATTCAGAAAATGAAAATGTAGAAACTACTAATAACAATGAAAATAATGTAGTAGAAACAAATACAAAAGAAATAGATGAATATTTCTCATCTTCAAAATTAACAAGAGATACAATGTATTCACAAATGATAGAAACATATGAAAAAATATTAGAAAACCAAAACATTGCATCAGATCAAAAAACAATTGCACAAACAGAAATTAAAAATATAAATGACTGTAAAAATAAAATTATGATATGTGAAAATTTAATAAAAACAAAAGGAATAAGTGATAGTGTAATTTTTATTAATGGAGAAAGCATTAGCGTAGTAGTACGAGCAGAAAAACTAGAACAAGACCAAATAGCACAAATTCAGAATATCATAGCAAGAGAAATGCAAGCAGAAATTAGTAATATACATATAAGCAATAAATAGAGGTTAGAAAAAAGGAAAGATTTGGGACGCGTCAAAAACTTTCCATTCTTGATTAAAAATTTTTAAAAAATCCTAAAAATAAAAGGAAAGTTTTTGACGCGTCCCAAATCTTTCCTTTTTTCTAACCTCCAACTTCCAATTAAAATTTTCAAAAAACTGTTGTAAAAAATTCATTTATTGATATAATAAGAAACAAGGTAAGAAAATATTTGGGAGGAAAAATAGTTATGGTAAAGAAAGTAGCAATACTTGCAAATGGTGGCGATGTTTCAGGGTTTAATGCTGTTATAAGGGCAATTGTAAAAACTGCTGAAAGTAATAATGTTGAATGTTATGGATTTATAGATGGATATAGAGGACTTCTAAAAAATAACTATATAAAATTAAGTAGTGGAGGTGCAGCTTCAGGAATTCTTCAAAAAGGAGGTTCAATAATATCTTCTTCAACAAATGCAAATGTATTCCATTATAAGGTAGTAGATGAAAATGGAAATGTAGAATATAAAGACTTATCTGATAAATGTATTCAAAATGTAAAAGAAGATGGTTTTGATTGTATATTTACATTAGGAGGAGATAGTACACAAAAATCAGCAAGAGATCTTTCATTAAAAGGAATAAACGTTATAGGTGTTCCAAAAACAATAGATAATGATGTTGCGTGTACAGATATAACTTTTGGATATAATACTGCTGTTACTGTTGCAACAGAAGCTTTAGATAGACTTCACACAACTGCTGAAACACATAATAGAATAATGGTATTAGAAGTAATGGGAAGAGAAGCAGGATGGATAGCTTTAGAATCTGCAATAGCAGGTGGAGCAGATATTGCTTTAATTCCAGAAATTCCATATGATATAAATAAAGCAGCAGAAGCAATAAAGAGAAGACAAAAAAATGGTAAAAACTTTAGTGTTGTAGTTGTATCTGAAGGAGCATATCCAAAAGGTGGAGAAATGGCCATAGCAGGTAAAAAAGATAATGGTGAAGGCGTAATAAATGTAAAACTAGGTGGAGTAGGAGAAAAAGTAGCAGAAGAATTAGAAAGACTAACAGGTTTAACAGCAAGATGTACAGTATTAGGATATATGCAAAGAGGAGGAACACCAACAGCATACGATAGAGTACTTTCAACAAAATATGGTTCAAAAGCAATGGAACTTGCAATCGAAGAAAAATTTAATGTTCTTACAGTAATAAAAAATGGAAAATTAGACTCAGTACCTTTAGAAAATGTAGTAGGAAATAACAAAGAAATAGGAGCATTACAAGATGGAACACTAGGAAATGTTAAAGTAGTTACAATGGAAGACGATTTAGTAAAAACAGCCAGAAATATAGGTATAAATTTAGGAGATTAGATTATAGAAGATGCATTTAAGCATCCCTTTTTACAGCTCAGTAAAATTATTGATTAATTTATTTTAAATTGTAGGGGCGACTAGTAGTCGTCCGCTCTTCGAAGAAATTACCCTAGAACTTTATTTAAGTAATTTCGATGAAGCACGGACAGCTACTAGCTGCCCCTACATCATAAAAAAATTTTTTGCTGAACTGTAAAAAAGTAAATTAACTATTGAAGTAGAAATAAATTAATGCTATAATAACCAAGTTAATAAGAGAAGAATATAGTAATATAGGAGGAAAAATATATGAGAAAAACAAAAATAGTATGTACAATAGGTCCAGCAACAGAAAGCAAAGAAATGCTACGAAATATGATAAATGCAGGAATGAATGTAGCAAGAATAAACTTTTCACATGGAGGATATGAAGAAAACAAAGAAAAAATAGAAAATATAAAAGAAGTAAGAGAAGAATTAAAAATGCCAGTAGCTCTTATGCTAGACACAAAAGGACCAGAAATAAGAACTGGAGTGTTAGAAACAGGAAACGAAAAAGTAGCAATAAATGAAGGAGATATATTTACATTTGTAAATGACGATATAATAGGAAATGAAACAAAAACATCAATAAGCTACAAAAATTTATATGAAGACGTAAAAGTAGGAAGCAAAATTTTAGTAGATGATGGAGCACTAGAATTTGAAATACTAGAAATAAAAGGAAAAGATATTGTATGTAAGGCTCTAAATACAGCAAAATTAGGAAGTCGAAAAACAGTAAATGTTCCTGGTTTAAAACTAAACTTACCAGCACTATCTGAAAAAGACATAACAGATATAACAAATGGAATAAAAGCAGAATTTGACTATATAGCAGCATCATTTGTAAGAAGAGCATCAGACGTTCAAGAAATAAGAGATTTACTAAATAATAATGGTGGAGAAAAAATAAAAATAATTTCAAAAATAGAGAGCCAAGAAGGAATAGATAATTTTGAAGAAATATTAGAATTATCAGATGGCATAATGGTAGCAAGAGGAGACATGGGAGTAGAAATACCTATGGAACAAGTACCAATAGTACAAAAACAATTTATAAAAAGATGCACAGAAGAAGGAAAACCAGTAATAACAGCAACACAAATGCTAGAATCAATGGTATCAAACCCACGAGCAACAAGAGCAGAAGTAAGTGATGTTGCAAATGCAATATTTGACGTAACAGGAGCAATAATGTTATCAGGCGAAAGTGCAATGGGAAAATACCCAGTAGAATGTGTAAATACAATGACAAAAATATCAAATGCAGTAGAACCAAACATAAGCTATTGGAAAAGAGTAACAAGAAGAGAAGAAGATCGTTCAAATGTAAATTACGAATTTAACCTATGTCATAGTATATCAAACACAGCAAGAGACATGAAGGGTGCTGCAATATTTGCATACACACAAACGGGCGACACACCAAGAATGGTAGCAAGTTTTCTACCAGAATGTCCAATATATGCAGTAACAACAAACAAAAAAACATATGAACAACTAGCACTAGCATGGAACGTAATACCACTATTAATAACAAGCACACAAAACCCAAACGATGTAATAGAAGAAGGAATAAACCAAGCAAAACAAAAAGGATATGTACAAAACGGAGATATAGTAGTAATAGCCGGAGGAGCCTCAATACTAGCAAATCACGCAGAAAGTAGTGAAGCAATGAACAAAACAATAGGCGGAGTTTTAAAAATATAAGAGAACAAAAAAATTCAGTTGAAAACTGAATTTTTTTGTTCTCTTTATCTTAAAATAGTGCGATGATAAAGTTAGTTACATATTTCACAACAATACCAAGTCCTGTAAGGCTCAACATAAGTATAAAAAAGGAACCAAACAAGATTGCAGCGAAGATTGCTGTGCATCTTAAAATAATAAAAATTTCAGAAATAGCATTTAAATGTAATTTTTTTAAAATAAGTTCCAAAATCCAACATATTAAAGCTATTACTCCTACTACAAGTGAAACAGAAAAGAAAAAAACAAATTCATAAGTAGTCATAAGGAACCTCCTTTATGAAAAGAATGTAAAAATAGTAAATTTTTACATAGGGCAATAAGTTACATTACACGAATTATATAATAAATTAACATAAAAGTCAATAAAATTAAAATATATTTTGAAAAGGTCTTTTAAATTACTAAGAAATGTTATAAAAT
>CATLDI010000065.1 GCA_949902805.1 uncultured Clostridiaceae bacterium | reverse complement strand
ATAAAGAAATTGAAAAAATATTCAATATAAAAGAAATTGAAATAGATAATGGAAAATTAATAACAAATATAAGACATAAAAATCAAATTGAATATGGAATAAAAAGTATTAAAGAAGCAATTAATGCTATTAATTTAAATCTACCAATAGATATAATTTCTATATATATAAAACAAACATTAGAAGATTTAGGAAAAATAACAGGAGAAAATATTACTGAAGATATAATAAGTGAAATTTTTTCTAAATTTTGTTTAGGAAAGTAATAGAAAGACTTATCAAAATCAAAAATAAGAGTTTTTTATTATAAAAACGACTAGTTTTATGTTACAGAGAATAAAAGCACTTATTTTTGATTTTGATAAATATTATAAAATTATATTAAATTTAAATTAAAAATTTATAATATAAAAATTGAATTAAAGTATTCTATAAAAAAATAAATATTAAAGTTTAATTAATATTTATAAAATTTTATAAAAATAATTAAAATGTTTCACGGATAAATCGCGAAGGTCAAATTCGACAAAATACGACATATTATATAAAAACACATATAACAAACCAAATACAAAGCATAAATTGTCAAAAAGGTTATGCGAACATTTGATATTTGTTTCACAAAGAACAAAAAAGTTTCTGTGAAACATTAAATATAATGTAGATAAAAATTAGTATAAAATTAAATATTATAAAAGGTAATAAAAAATAGAAGTCTCAAAAAACAGACTTTCAAAATGGGACAGATTATCTAAAATAGATAGACTACCTATTTGTACCTGTCCTCAATGGGACATGAAAGGAGAAAAAGATGAAATATAATGCAGGAAAATATGACATAGCAGTTATTGGAGCAGGACATGCAGGATGTGAAGCAGCGTTAGCTGCAGCAAGAATGGGAATGAAAACACTATTATTTTCTATATCACTAGAAGCAGTTGCTAATATGCCATGTAATCCACATATAGGTGGTAGTTCTAAAGGACATCTAGTAAGAGAGATAGATTGCCTAGGTGGTGAAATGGGAAAAAATATAGATAAAACATATACACAACTTAGAATGCTTAATACTTCAAAAGGACCAGCTGTATATTCTTTAAGAGCACAAGCAGATAGAAAAGCATATCAAGCAGAAATGAAACATACATTAGAAAAACAAAAAAATCTATTTCTAAAACAAGCTGAAATTGTAGATATTACAGTTGAAAATGGAAAAGTTAAAAGTCTAGAAACTAATATTGGAGCAATATATGAAGTAGATAGTATAATTGTTGCGACAGGCACATATTTAAAAGGAAAAATATTTATAGGTGAAACATCTTTTGAAAGTGGACCAGATGGAGTATTTCCAGCAAATAAACTATCAGAAGCTTTAAAGAGAGAAGGAGTGGAGCTTGTTAGATTTAAAACAGGTACTCCTGCTAGAATTAATAAAAACAGTATAGATTTTTCAAAAATGGAAATACAAGAAGGAGATAGAAATCCAGAAGCATTTTCATTTGAAGATAAAATAGATCCTAATGTAGAACAATTACCTTGTTATTTAACCTATACAAACGAAAAAACTCATGAAATTATTAGAAAAAATTTACATAGATCACCTTTATATGGTGGAGAAATAGTAGGTACAGGACCTAGATATTGTCCATCAATAGAAGATAAAGTAGTTAGATTTGCAGATAAAGAAAGACATCAAATTTTTGTTGAACCAATAGGAAGAAATACTGATGAAATGTATATTCAAGGAATGAGTTCTTCACTTCCAGAAGATGTACAAATAGCAATGTATAGAACACTTCCAGGAATGAAAAATGCTGAATTTACAAGGCCAGCATATGCAATTGAATATGACTGCATTATTCCATCAGATTTAAAACTTTCACTAGAATATAAGAAAATAGAAGGGTTATTTTTTGCAGGTCAAACAAATGGTACTTCAGGATATGAAGAAGCAGCATGTCAAGGATTAATTGCAGGAATTAATGCAAGTTTAAAATTAAAAGGAAAAGAACCTTTAATATTAGACAGATCACAAGCATACATAGGTGTTTTAATTGATGACATTGTAACAAAAGGAACAAATGAACCATACAGAATGATGACATCAAGAGCAGAATATAGGCTATTATTAAGACAAGATAATGCAGACATGAGGCTATTAGAAATAGGTCATGAAGTAGGACTTGTTCCTGACAAAAGATATGAAAAGTTTTTAAATAAAAAGAGAGCTATAGAAGAAGAAATAAAAAGAGTTAGAAATAAAACAATAAGACCAACTAAAGAAGTTAATGAATATCTAGAAAAAAACAATTCATCTCCACTTACAACAGGAGTTAAATTAGCAGATTTAGTAAAAAGATCAGAGCTCACATATGAAAGTTTAGCAACAATAGATGAAGATAGGCCAATATTAGATGAACAAGTACAGAAAGAAGTAGGAATAGAACTTAAATATGAAGGATATATAAAACTTCAAGCAGAACAAGTAGAGAAATTCAAGAAATTAGAAGAAAAAAAATTACCACAAGATATTAATTATGAAGATATAAAAGGTTTAAGACTAGAAGCAAGACAAAAATTAAATAAAATAAGACCAAACAGCGTAGGACAAGCCTCAAGAATATCAGGAGTTTCACCAGCCGACATATCAGTACTTCTAATATATTTAGAAACATTAAAAAAATAAATTTTCCCAATTAGGGACTGTCCCTAATTGGGAAAATGGGACAATTTGGGACAAGGTTATAAAATTTATATTAATGTAGGAACGACTATTAATCGCCCGCTCTTCGAAGAAATTACCCTAAAAAAGATAAAATAAGGAGAAAAAATGAAAATACATGAATTTGCAAAAGAATTAAAAGAAAAAGCAAAATTAATTAATATAGAATTAGAAGATATAAAAATAGAAAAATTCTACAACTATATGAATTTGTTATTAGAATGGAATGAAAAAATTAATTTAACGGCTATTACAAAGCCAAATGAAGTAATATTAAAACATTTTATAGATTCTGCTACCATAATTAAATATATAGAAAATAATATGAGTATTGTAGATGTAGGAACAGGCGCAGGATTTCCTGGGATACCTTTAAACATAATAAATAGCAATGCAAAATATACATTAGTAGATTCATTAAATAAAAGAATAAATTTTCTAAATGAAGTAATAGAAAAAGTAGAGTTACAAAATATAAATACGGTTCACAGCAGAATAGAAGATTTTGCTAAAAAAAATAAAGAAAAATTTGATATTGCTACTTCAAGAGCAGTAGCTAGTTTAAATGTTCTATTAGAATATTTACTTCCACTAGTAAAAATAGGTGGAATATGTATTTGTATGAAAGGAGCTAACGCAAAAGAAGAAATAGAAAACGCAAATAAAGCTTTAGAAATATTAGGTGGTAAAATAGAGAAAATAGAAGAAATTACTCTTCCAGAAAGTGATATTGTAAGAAATATTATAATAGTAAGAAAAATAAAAAGTACGCCTAATAAATATCCTAGAAAGGCTGGTATGGCAACGAAGGAGCCAATTACATAAGAATATGTTGCAATTCATAGATTATCGTTTAAAGTCCGCTTCCAGGGGTTAATATATTTTATTTTTTCTATTTCGCCCTCCAAGACAAGGGGTATTCCCCCGCATCAAAGGGTTGCCTAAGTCTTCATTACAAAAATAAAATATATTAACCCCTTCGCGCTAGTACATAATAATTAATTTGTAAACAGTAACAAAAATACACAAAAAAGTTAGTAAATATTATAAAATTTATTGACTTTTTTTATTTATTTTTATATTATTAATATGTTAGAAAAAGAGAAAAAATGGAGGTAATTTTTGTGGGAAAAGTAGTATCAATTGCAAATCAAAAAGGTGGAGTAGGGAAGACTACAACAGCAGTAAATTTAAGCACTATTCTTGCTAAAAAGGGTAATAAAGTATTAATGATAGATGCTGACCCACAAGGTAATGCAACAAGTGGACTTGGAATAAATAAAGATGTTAATTTTTCAGTATATGATGTTATAGTAAATGATGTAGAAATAGAAAATACAGTTCAGCAAACAATGGTAAAAAATTTAGATGTATGCCCATCTAATATAAATTTAGCAGGTGCAGAAGTTGAACTTGTTTCTATGATATCAAGGGAACATAGATTAAAAGAAAAAATAGATAGTCAAAAAGACAAATACGATTATATAATAATAGATTGCCCACCATCTTTAGGGTTAATAACATTAAACGCATTTACTGCATCAGATAGTGTATTAATACCTGTACAATGTGAATATTACGCATTAGAAGGATTAGGACAACTTATAAATACTATTAATTTAGTAAAAAAACATTTAAATAAAGAATTAATGGTAGAAGGAGCTTTACTAACAATGTTTGACATTAGGACAAACTTATCCAATCAAGTTGTAAAAGAAGTAAATAAATATTTTGAAAATAAAGTATATAAAACAGTAATACCAAGAAATGTTAAATTAAGTGAAGCACCAAGTTATGGAATGCCAATATCTGTTTATGATCCAAAATCTAAAGGTGCAAAATCATATGAAAAATTTGTAAAAGAATTTTTAAAGAAAAATAGTGAAAAATAGAAATATAAAAAGAAGGGAAAATATAAAATGGCTAAAAATACTGGTTTAGGAAAAGGTTTAGATGCATTATTTGCAGATACTAAAATAATAGATGAAGTTAAAGAAGATAAAGAAGAACAAAAGAAAGATGGAGAAGTTGTAGAAAATATAAAAATAATAGATATTGAACCAAATAAAAATCAACCAAGAAGAACATTTGATATGGAAGCTATAGAAGAACTTTCAGAATCTATAAAAGTATATGGAATAATTCAACCTATTATAGTAACAAAAAAGGATAGTTACTATGAGATAGTTGCAGGAGAAAGAAGATGGAGAGCTGCCAAAAAAGCAGGACTTGCAGAAATACCATGTATAGTAAGAGAAAATAATGAAAGAACAAATAAGGAAATAGCATTAATAGAAAATATACAAAGAGAAGATTTAAACCCTATTGAAAAAGCAAGAGGATTTAAACAATTAATAGATGAATATGGAATAACGCAACAAAAACTTGCAGATATAATGGGAATGAATAGATCAACAGTAACAAACTGTCTACGTATACTAAATTTAGATAAAAGAGTAATAGAATTAGCATTAGAGGGTAAACTAACAGAAGGACATTGTAGATCACTTTTAGCATTTGAACCAGATGAACAATATGAAATAGCATTAAAAGTAATAGAAACAGGGCAATCTGTAAGAGATATAGAACAAAATATAAAAAATAAAAAAAATGTAAAGAAAAATACAAAAGAAGATAGAAAAAAATATGAAGCAATATATAAAGAGATAGAAAATAGATTCCAAGGGTTCTTCGGAACAAAAGTAAAATTAGATGCAGGAATAAGAAGTGGAAAAATAATAATAAAATATTCTTCAAATGATGATTTAGAAAGAATATTAGAATTAATAAATAAATAAATTTATGAAAATACAAAATATAGATGTAGGTGCTTAATTGGTTAGAAAAACCTAAAAGAATTTACGTAAATACGCCCTAATAATATATTTGAAATTTATTTAAATTTTATAAAGGGCGAAATTTGGTATTTTCAAAGGTGTATTACTTATCGATTTAGCACCTACAGCACAATAAAATATTATAAGAATATAAATTGTAACTGATAGTAATGAAAAATCCAAAAATTGCTATTGACAATACTACACTAAATGTGTTAATATATATAATGTTACTGACAAAACCTAAGTAACACTTGCAGAGGTGGTCGAGTTGGTTTATGGCACCAGTCTTGAAAATTGGCGTAGGTTAATAGCCTACCGTGGGTTCGAATCCCACCCTCTGCGCCAAGTAGAAAAAGAAAGCCAGAAATAAAACTGGCTTTCATATTTTATTTGGAGGCTTACCCAAGTGGTTGAAGGGGACAGTTTGCTAAACTGTTAGGGTTCGCAAGGGCCGCGAGGGTTCAAATCCCTCAGCTTCCGCCAAAAAATGCTAAAGAAATA
>CATLDI010000064.1 GCA_949902805.1 uncultured Clostridiaceae bacterium | reverse complement strand
AGGAAATAATGAGTAATTATAAGATTTTATTTTGTGTTAGAATATTAAAGAATATACTAACAACATTTGTAGATAGTTTTTTTTGTATTATATTTTTTAGATGTTTCAAACAGTAATATTTTACCATTAGGAATTTATAAATTAATAGCTGTAATTGCTATTTATAGCGTTATATTTTTAGCAAGAAATTTTGCAAAGTCTAAACATAGAATAAATTTAATGAGAATTGGAATTATTTTAGATTTTGTATATTTTTTAACTATTATTTTATTAAAAGATAAAATTGTAGATTATATGTATTTTGTTGGTTTATTATATGGTTTAGAAGAAGGATTTTACTATTCTGTTTACAATATGCTTGAATCAGATGGTATTACAAATGAAGAAAGAGCTAAATTTAATGGTTCTTATACAGCTGTTCAATCTATTTTAGCTATTATATTTCCTTTAATATTTGGTAGTTTAATATATTCTACTGGTTTTATAAAAAGTTTATTAGTAGTTTTAGTAATTGTAGCAGTTAGAATAATATTATCATTTATTTTTAAGGATAAAAATATTCCTAAGAGTAATAAAACTAATATGAAAAAATATTTTGAACTAACAAAAAATGATAAGAAATTTAAAAGATTATATATACTAGATTTCTTCAATGGAATAACGTATTCAGAAGGTGCTTTTTCTTACATAGTTACAATTTATATATTAAAAGTATTTTCTAATAGTTTTAGTTTGGGAGTTTTTACTTCTGTTTTTAGTGTAATTACTTGTATACTTGGAATTGTATTTGTAAAATTTATTAAAAAGGAAAATTATGAAACTGCAATAAGAATTACAACAATTTTTACTATTATAACATTATGCTTAATGATTTATAAATGCATTCCTTTAACAATAATTTTATTTAATTTGTTCCAGACTATATCAAAAAATATAATAAGTTTAATAAATGGAACTAATAGAGCAAATTTATCAAATACTGAAAAAATACAAAAGGAATTCAAAGTAGAATATTGGCTATCAACCGAAACCGCCTTAATTATAGGTAGAATTATTAGTTATGCTTTATTTATTTTAATGGCTTATACTAATTCAAATATAATTATGATTGTGTTTGTACTATTGTTAATTTTGTATTCGCATAGTTCAATAAATTTTCAAAAAGCTGTAAAGGAGTATAAAATATGATAATTGGTATGATATTTATAGAAAGATTAAAAATATATTTTAGATATACAAAAAGAATTGGAATTCACCAATTCTTTTTTGTGTTTCGATATTCCTTTATTAAAATATATACGGCTGTGGAAGAACTCGGTCTACTTTTTCTGCTGCCCGCCTTAAGGCTTCCTCTATACTATGAAGACTATACTTTTCGAAATCATATAATTTGAATTCTTCATCTATCTTAAAAATTCTTCTTCTATATGATTCTACTAGAGTTTCGCCAGCAAGAAAAGATGACAAAATAATAGGTTCTACAAATAGCTCATTGACACTTCTTACTGTTTCTCTTATTTCTTCCCCTTTTCCATTTTTGGTAACCTCTATTTCAGAAACAGTTACCTCATATTGCCGATGTCCAAGATATTTAGCTGTTACTATTTCTTCATAATGCTTTTTCATAAGAATATCTCCTTTCAAATGTGTTATATTCTTATTATACTTTTCTTTATGTTAATTGTCAATTTGTATTTTTGCTTTCTTTGCAGTAATTTCTCTATCTAACATATTTATTTGTTCTTTATATAAGCTTATTAATTTTCTTATTTCACTAATTTTCATATCGTCTTCTGTTATTTTTCCTTCTTCATACATTTTTTGTGTATTATAAATTTGTGTATTTTCTATTAATTCTTGTTTGAATTTATTTGTTTTTATTTCTGTTTCTAGTATGTTTTCTTCTAGTAGTTTTTGCTTTTTGAATAATCTTTTTAATATATTTTTTATTTTTTCAAACATAATTAAAGCCTCCTATCTAGAAATTTCTTGTTTTTCTTTTATTTGTTTGTCAAGTTCGTTGTTTTCTTTAGCTTTTTTGCTTCTAATTTCTCTTAATTCTCTTAGTTCTTTTATAGCTTTTCCAATTTCTATTGATTCATTTAAAAAGTCTTTTCCATTTTCGCAAGTATCGTGAATCCATCTTGTTTCTGGAATATCTGGTACTGCTACTCTTCCTGTTTGATATTGTATTCCTTCTTTTTCTGCGTGGTGGTCGTCACTTCCACCTGAAGCTTTAATTCCATGTTCTTTTACTTTTCCTAGTAAGAATTTTCTTAATTCATCTGTATGATCTGGGTAAAATACTTCTAATCCATCTAGCCCTTCTGCTATCATATCATCAATATATTCTTCTACTGGCATTTTATCTTTATATCTTCCAGCATGTGCTAAAAAGGCTTGTCCACCTGCTCTATGAATTGCATCTATTGTATCTTTAAAAGTTGGCCTTGTACTTGACATATCTACAAATAAGTCAGATTTTTTATTGTATAAGTGTTTATTTATAAATAACTTCATTGTGTCTGCTTCTTTTTCTTCTCCGTTTTCATCTGTATATTTTAATAATTCTTTATTTTCTTCATGCTTTATTAATTCATTATAGAATGGACCAACTACTCCACCTTTTCCTTCTGTTTTTATTTTTTCATATGCTTCATCTAAAACTGATTTATCAAATTTCAAACCTTTTTCATCTATTATTTTATTAAAGCCTTTATATAAGGCCTCATATGGTTTTTCTTTAACCGTAGTTTTTAAGTTTGCTATCTCATTCTCCATTTTTTCAATATCAAAGTTATATCCTAATACTTCTACAATAACACCATTATATGAAGTTATTAATTCTGTACCTTTTAGTATATGCATATTTTCTAACATTTCTAATATTCTTGAAGTATCATAAGATTTATCTTCTCTTATAGTGCCCATTACAGAATACACATCTTTTTCTAAATTTCTAAAACCTCGTACACTGTCATGGTCTGTTATTGCTATTGTGTTAATTCCTTTATTATATGCTCTTAGCATTGCTCTAAATGTTGTTTGCCTTCCATCTGAACCTCTTGTATGATTATGTGCATCTGTGTTTAATTCTATTGGCATTATTTCGAATTTTTCTTCCATAGTATTTTCTCCTATCTCAATTTCTATTTCAATATTATATAATGTAAAATTATTTGTCAATTATATTTATAAATAAAAATAGAAACAATTATTTTGTAACTGTTTCTATTTTTCATTTTCTATTAATATTGTATTCCCCAAACTACTAAATGTTTAGCTTCTTTTCCACAAACTATACATTTATCGCTTATATGTTTTTCGTTTTCTAGTATACATCTAGATTTTGTTCCTTTTATTTCTTTCATTTTTAGTTCGCATTCTTCATCGCCACACCACATTGCTTTTACAAAACCTGGTTTTTCATTCATTATTTTTTCTACTTCTTCTAAAGTTGTAGCTTCATATGTTAGTTCATTTCTTCTTTCTAGTGCCCTATTATAAAGGTTGCTTTGTATGTCTTCTAAAAGTTTTTCTACATATTGTACAAAATCTACATCTGCTGTTTCTGTTATTTTTTCTCTTGTATCTCTACGTGCAAATGTTATTTTGTTTTCTTTTAGGTCTCTTTCTCCTATTTCTATTCTTACTGGAATTCCATTTACTTCACTTTCTGCAAATCTGAAACCTGGTGATTTTTCTGAGTCATCTATGTATACAGTTATTCCTGCATTTTTAAGCTCGTTATATGCCTTTTGGCTTAAGTTCTTAACTTCTTCTGCTCCTCCAATTGGTACTATTACTACTTGTCTTGGTGCTATTTTAGGTGGAAGTACTAAACCTGCCTCATCACTATGTACCATTATTAGCCCTCCTATCATTCTTGTTGAAACTCCCCAGGATGTTTGATATACATATTCTTGCTCATTTTCTCTATTTGAGAAAGATATATCATATGCCTTAGAGAATTTTTGCCCAAAGTAGTGTGATGTTCCTGATTGAAGTGATACTCCATTATACATTAGAGCTTCTACTGTTAAAGTATATTCTGCTCCTGCAAATTTTTCTTTTTCTGTTTTTCTTCCTGTAATTACTGGTATTGCTAAATATTCTTCAAAGAATTTCTTGTATATTTCTAGCATTTGTCTTGTTTCTGTTTCTGCTTCGTGGCTAGTTTCATGTATTGTGTGACCTTCTTGCCATAAGAATTCTCTTGAACGTAAGAATGGTCTTGTTTCTTTTTCCCATCTTAATACGCTACACCATTGATTATATTTTAAGGGTAAATCTCTATATGAATTTACTACTCCTGCATAATAATCACTAAATAGTGTTTCAGAAGTTGGTCTTATACACATTCTTTCATCTAATTCTTTTTCTCCACCTTGTGTTACCCATGCAACTTCTGGTGCAAAACCATTTATTAGTTCTCCTTCTTTTCTCATTAGGTTTTCTGGTATTAACATTGGCATGCATACATTTTGATGCCCTGTTTCTTTAAACATTTTATCTAATGTAGCTTGCATTTTTTCCCATATTGCATAACCGTTTGGTTCTATTACTACACATCCTTTTACATTTGAATATGCTGCTAAACGTGCAGCTTTTACTACATCTGTATACCATTTTGCGAAATCTTCATTTCTTGGTGTTATTGCTTTATTTTTCATTTTTTTATTGTCTCCTTTTTCTATTTTATGGAAGTTGGAAGTTAGAAGTTGGAGGTTGGGTAATTTCTTCGAAGGTCTAACGTGTGATATACTTCCTTACAATTGTTCCTAGCTTTCAATTTCCTTTTAGTTTCTTTTCTTATTTAATTTTCAAATCTTATTTTTTATTTTTAGAATAACCGTATTCTTAACATATAGAGTAGCGCGAGGGAGGTTTAATTTATTTTTTATTTAAATTGCATTTTCCGTCAAGGCGGTGGGGACCGCTTACTCTAAGTTAAATATGTAGTGAAATGAAATGTAACGGAATATTTTACTTAGAGTTAGTGGGAGGCTAGGAAACCAATTTAAAGAAAAAATAAATTAAACCTCGTGGGAGCGAACTCTTTAACACGTTTTTTCAAATTTAAATTTCACATATTTCGGGCGTAATTTGGTAAATTCTCCTTGGTATTCCTAACCGATTAAGCCCCTACAACAAATTTATTATTCATCATTTTTCTCTTCTTCCCTTTCGGGCATTGGAGCCTTATTTTGCTCTTGGTCTAATTGTTCTATTTGCCCCGGGCACGGTGCCCCGTGCCCCTACATTGTTTTCTTGGTTATCTATATCTTGATTTTTTTCTTCTTGTTCTTTATTTTCTTCTATTATTTCATCAATAACAATTTGTTGGTTCTCATCTAGCTTATATCTTGGAAGCTCTGGTAGTTCTTCCATGTTTGAGAATCCAAACATTCTATAAAAGTCTGGTGTTACTTCATACATTGTTGGTCTTCCTGGAGCATCTGCTTTTCCTACTGCTTCTATTAGGTTATATTCTAATAATTTGTACATTGTTCCATCTGAATTAACTCCCCTAATTGCTTCTATTTCTGGTCTTGTTATTTTTGGATTATATGCTACTATTGATAGTGTTTCTAGTGCTGCATTTGTTAAATTTGGCTTACTTCTTTTATCAAAAATTGGGTATATATATTCATAATATTCTTTTTTTGTAGTTAATTGGAAACCATCATTTACTTTTATTATTTCAATTCCTCTATTATTCATTTCATAGTCTGCCTTTAAACTTTCTATTATATTTAGTACATCTTCTCCGCCAAGCTCTAGTGCAGACATTAATTCATTTATTTTTACTTCTCTCCCACATGCAAATAATATTGCTTCTATTATTGCCTTCTTATTTTCTATTTCCATATCAAAATTTCTCCTTTTATTCCACAATATTATCGCACTAAAGTATTAGAATGTCAAGGAATTTTGCTTATTAAAATTGTTTATGAATTATATGAATTATAAAAATATAAAACTTAATTATAGGTTTACAATAGATATGTCACACTTAATATAAAAAATAGGAAATACCAAATATGATATAATGTTTTTAACCACAAAAACTAATATCGAAAGAAGGTATTTCCTATGAATAGTATAACACA
>CATLDI010000063.1 GCA_949902805.1 uncultured Clostridiaceae bacterium | reverse complement strand
TATTTTGATGAATTATTTCAAATATTTCCATATAGTTTTTTTCACTACCAAATGCTAATTTTACACTTTCTTTTGTAATTAAATCTTTTCTATTTAAATATTCTATATAACTAGAATATAAATATTCTTCCTTTCTATTGCACATATTGGCACTTATGGGATTATTATGGATATATGCAATGCAATTATATAATTGTACTTCTGTTAGTATTGCTTGGCTATAATATCTATCTCTAAATACATACCCTACTCTGTTCTTACTTTTGTTATACAGCTTAGCAAAACTTGTATTTGTCTTTCTCATTAATTTTTCTATGTTTGATATTTCCATATTATATAACAAAAAATGTGCATGATTATCCATTATACAATACGCTAACACATTTGTATTGGTTTCTTTTAAATTTTTCTTTAGTATATATTTATAAGCATCTTTATATTTTTCTTCTTTAAATATATATTCTCTATCAATTCCTTGAACTATTATATGAATATAAGAACTTTCTAAATATTTTCTTGCTACTCGTGGCATACTATTTTCTCCTTTATTATAAATTTATATTTACTAAAGGTATAGATATATCTTTTATTTATTCATTTTTGGATTTTTTATTTAGATTATTAAAATTTGGGGAATATAAATATATAAGACTAAGAACATGTATGAATTAAATAAATTATTTCTGTATCATTAGAAATATAATATTTATATTATAACATATTTTTAGTCTTTTTTCATAAAAATCGTTCGTCAAAGTTTGACATATTTTTATAAATTTGGTTAAGAAGTCCTTGTAATGGTAGGGACAAAAACTCCGTCCCATTGTCCTTATTGTTCCTAGAATATTCTTAATATATCGTTATAAGTTATATATAGTGCTAATACTATTAATATAGCAAAGCCTAATAATTGTAAATTTATTTCTGTTTCTTGTTTTAGTTTTTTTCCTCGAATAGCTTCTAATATTAGTAATACAAATTTTCCTCCATCTAGTGCTGGGAATGGTAGTAGGTTTGTTACTCCTAGTGATAGGCTTATTAGTGCTAGTAAGTATACAAAGTCTTTTACTCCACTTGTGTTTGCTACTGCTTCTGATATTCCTACTGGTCCCATCATTTGGTCTAGTCCTACATTTCCTGCGAATAGCATTTTTAGGTTATCTGTTATTGTAAATATGAAGTCTCTGGTTTCATATATTGCATAATGTATGTTATTTAATGCATTATTCTCTGCCAGTTTGAATTGTACTCCTATATAGTAGGTGTATAGTGTATCTGGTATAACTTCTAACTCTATACTTTCTTTTCCTCTTTCTACTGTAAATGTTAGCTTTTCATTATCTTCACTTGAGATAATTGCATTTATTATATCTTCTCTAGTGTTCACTTCTATTCCATTTATTTTTTGTATTCTATCATTTGCTTTTAAACCTTGCTTTTCTGCACTACTTCCTTTTTCTACTGTTACTATTTTAGTAGAATTATCTCCACTTTTTAAATATATTCCTGTACTTTTATTTTCTTGCCTTGTTGGTGTTAAAGTAATTTCTTTTTGTTCATCATTTCTCTTTATTGTAATTTTTAGTTCTTCTCCATTTGATTTACTTAAAATTTTATCTATATCTGACTTTACATTTATTTTTTTATTGTTTATTTTTATAATTTCGTCTCCTGCTATTATTCCACTTTGCTCTGCTGCATATTGGGCAATAGTTTTATCTATAACAAGTGATGTATTATTTCCTATACTTGACATTAATATAAAATATACAAGTAAACCAAATACAATATTTACAACTCCACCTGCTACTATTATTGCCATTCTTTTGGCAATAGAAGCTTCACTAAATGAATTTTTACTTTCTACTCGTTCGTCTTCTCCTTCTAAACTTACAAAACCACCAAGCGGAATTAACCTTATTGCATATTTTGTTTCTTTCCCTTGTTTTCTCCATATTGTTGGTCCAAAACCTATTGCAAATTCATTTACTCTTACCTTACACAATTTTGCAACTAAAAAATGACCTCCTTCATGTATGAATATGAGAAAGCCTAGTAGAAATATAACTTTCAGAGCTGTTATTATAAAATTAATCAAATTTATTCTCCCTTTCGTATTAGAATCAAAAAATCAGATATCAGAGGTCAGATTTATGGTAATTTTCTTCGAAGTTTGGGCGTAATTCGGTAATTTTTTAGGTATCCCTTACCGATTAAGCCCCTATAATTTTAATTTATGTCTTCTACTTTCCGTCTTCTGACTTCTGACATCTGACATCTGATTTCTATATTAACATTAATAAAGCATATGCAAATGGTGCCAAAAATATTAAACTATCTATTCTGTCTAACATTCCTCCATGTCCTGGTATCATGTTACTAAAGTCTTTTATTTCTACATATCTTTTTATACTAGATGCTGCAAAGTCTCCAATTTGCCCAATAATGCTTAATACTGTTCCTATTAAACTTATTATATAATATGAAACTTCCATTCCCCAGTATTTATTTGCAACATATGTATATATAAGTATTAATATAACAGCTCCTATTGTTCCTCCAATACAGCCTTCAATAGATTTTTTAGGACTTACTTCGCTAAATTTATGCTTTCCTATGGCTTTTCCTGTAAAGTATGCAAATATATCTGTTCCCCATGCTGCTATTATTGGATACCACACTAATATATTTCCATTTTCCATTCCATTTATTAATGCAATACACATTATAGAAAATACTATATATGCAATTCCAAAGAAAGTATATACTAAATCTTTAAAGGTTGTTTTCATATTTGTTACTATCACTTGTGAAAATAATATTAAAAATATTGTTGGAATTTCTAATATAACTATTGTTTGTAAAAACTCTGATGGTATTATATGTATTAATGCTATATTTATACAGGCTAAATATCCAACCCATTTTACAGGATTACATTTTTTTGATACTGCATTTAAATATTCATGCATAGTTAAAAGTGCAATTATTGTAAATGCTATATCTACTATATATTTATTTCTTATTAGCAGTATTATTAGTACTATTGGAAATCCTAATAATGCTGATGTATATCTTTTCCATTCCATATTTTCATTTCCTTTATTATATTTTCTTATCCTCATTATTTTTCTTTATTGTGCTCCAAATTTTCTATTTCTATTTTGATATACTTCTATTGCATAATCTAAATCTGCTTCACCAAAATCTGGCCAGTTTTTATCAAGAAATAAGAACTCAGAATATACTCTTTGCCATGGTAAGAATCCACTTGTTCTCAATTCTCCACTTGTTCTTATAAGTAAATCTGGGTCTGGTTGACCTTCAGTATATAAAGCATTTGAAATAACATCTTCTGTAATATTTTCTATTGCTAGTTCATTTTCTTTTACTTTTAATGCTATTTTCTGAACAGCTTTTGTTATCTCATCTCTTCCACCATAATTTAAAGCAATATTAAAAGTAACACCAGTATTATCTTTTGTTCTTTCCATACATTTTTTGATACTTTTTTGCATTCCTTCTGATAAAGCTGAAATATCACCTAATATTTTTACTCTTATATTTTCTGTATCTGCACGTTTGCCATAATCATCTAAATAGTTTTGAAGTAATAACATTAAAGCTCCTACTTCTTCTTTTGCTCTTTTCCAATTTTCTGTTGAAAAAGCATATACTGTTATGTATTGTAATCCTATTTTATTTGCATAACGTACAATTTTTTCTAAGGTTTTAGCACCTTCTTTATGTCCTTGTTTTATATCTAGACCTTTTTCTCTGGCCCATCTACGGTTGCCATCCATTATAATAGCAATATGTTTTGGCATATTTTCTGTATTCATAATATTGTCCTTTCTTTTATACAGTCATTATTTCTTTTTCTTTACTATCTGTAATTTTATCTATTTGTTCTACATATTTATCTGTTAATTTTTGAATTTGATCTTCTGCTTGTTTTAGTTCATCTTCTGTTATACTTGATTCTTTTTGCATTTTTTTGAATTCGTCTATTCCATCTCTTCTTACACTTCTTACAGCTACTTTAGATTCTTCACTCATTTTTCTTATATCTTTTACTAATTCTTTTCTTCTTTCTTCATTTAATTCTGGGAAGTTTAGACGTATTACTTTTCCATCATTATTTGGTGTTATTCCTATATCTGATGCTAGTATTGCTCTTTCTATTTCTTTTAATACGCTCATATCCCATGGTTGTATTACTATTAGCCTTGCTTCTGGAACTGAAATTCCTGCCATTTGATTTATTGGTGTTGCTGTTCCATAATAATCTACTGTTATTTTGTTTAATATTGCAGGATTTGCTCTACCTGCTCTTATTTCTGATAAATTCTCCTCATATACGTTTATTGTTTTTTTCATTCTTTCTTCAATATTTGTGTAATCCATATTTTTTCTACCTTACCTTTCATTTTATTTTTAATATTATCATTCATTTCTTTTTTGCAAGTGTCACATCTGCTACACCTGCTATTATTAGCGCTATTACTAAATATATCCAAAATATAGCACCTTTTGGCAATAAACTTGTTATTAGTGCTATTATTATTCCTAATAAAGTTATTGCAACAAAAAACATAAAAACTATAATTGCTGTTTTTTGGGATGTTTTAGTGGCATTTTGTATTATACTATTATTTATAAATGCTTCTTTTGCTTGTGTATTTATATGCAATGCTATTGAATTAGCAAATTCTTTGTTTAATACTATGTTTTCCATTGTATTATTGTTTGTTAAAAACTCTTTATTCTTTAGTTTGATTTTGTAATTATCTATTTTATATTTTAGACTTTGTCCTTCATTGGTATAAATACTTGCTTTAAAAATTAATATTCCTACTACTAATTTTTCTAAAATATATATTAGTACATATAGTAAAGATGATGGTATTATTTTTAGTATACTAATAATGCATACTATAGCAATTAATATTATAGACGTTTTTATATACTTCTTTGATATTTTAGCTATGCTATTTCGCTTTTCTATATCTATTATTCCTTGTGTTATAAGTTTGGCATTTATTAGTTCATTTATTTCATTAAATTGAATATTGTATAATTGAAAAGTATTATTCAATTTTTCTTCTAATTCTTTTTTTGTAATTTCCATTTTATTAGAAAACAAAAAATTCATTATTAGTAGTTCATGCCTCTTAAGATTATCTGAATTTATATCGATATTTTGTTTTATTGTATAATTATATTTATCCATATTTTCTTTATTATATTCTATTGCTATATATTTTTTTATATTTAATTCTATAATTTCTGCTAATATCAAATCAGCACTATTATTTATTCCATTATCTTGTATATACCCTAAAATTATTGAGTCTTCATCTTCTATTTTGGTGGTTACATCATTTATAGAAAACTTATAGTATTTCATATATACATACATGATAAATAGTAAATTTATTAGTATTAATATTATCATTTTTTCTCCATATTATTTTAATTTCTGATTGGACTTTTAAGCAAGAATTTTGTTCATTATCTGATATATGTCCCTATTTTTTCACCTTTGACTATTTTTACTATATTTTCGGGTTCATCTATTCCAAATACTATTAGTGGTATTTGATTATCTTTGCATAGCGACACAGCTGTTGCATCCATTACCTTTAAATCTTTATTTAGAATGTCTAAATATGTTATTTCATCATATCTTTGTGCATTAGGGTCTACTTTTGGATCTTCTGAATACACTGCGTCTATTGTTTTTGCAAGTAATATTACATCAGCTTCTATTTCTGCTGACCTTAAAGCTGCTGCTGTATCTGTTGTGAAAAATGGATTTCCTGTTCCACATGCAAATATTACAACTCTACCTTTTTCTAGGTGGTTTGTTACTTTCCTTCTTATATAAGGTTCTGCTATTTGCCTCATTTCAATTGCAGTTTGAAGCCTCGTTGTTAGTCCTCTTGCTTCTAATGAATCTTGAAGTGCTAAGCCGTTCATAGTCGTAGCAAGCATTCCCATATAGTCTGATGTAGTTCTTTCCATTTGGTGTCCATATCTTCCTCTCCAAAAGTTTCCTCCTCCAACTACTACCCCAACTTCTACACCTAAGTCTACAATATTTTTTATTTGGTCACATATTTTTCCAAGAGTATCGGCATTTACACCTTTTCCCTCTGTTCCTCCTATAGCTTCTCCACTTAATTTTAGAAGTACACGCTTATATTTTATTTCAGGCATGTATACACTCTCCTTTATCATTTTTTTATTCGTTTATATTCTATCATATTATTATATAAAAAATAAATACTTTTTCTATTTTTTTTAAATTT
>CATLDI010000062.1 GCA_949902805.1 uncultured Clostridiaceae bacterium | reverse complement strand
TTGCGAATAAAATGGATGAAATAGGAGAAGTTTTAGGAGTAGAAGACGATATAATAGAAGGAGAATATAAAGACCATAATGTTACAATAGATAAAGATGGAAATGTAACAATAGGAAATAAATTAACTGGAATAAAACCAACAGCAGAAATAACAATACTAACGGAAGAAGAAGAAAGAGTAGAAATGCAAGTAGTTGCAAGTACAGAAGAAGGAGAAATAGCATCAATAGAACCAATAAATGGAGCAGTATTAAAAACAGAAAATAGTGTTTCAGACAAAATATATGAAGTAACAAATAATGGAGTATATAAATTTAGAATAAAAGGAACAAATGGAAGAACAACAATAGCCAAACAAGAAGTTACTTCTCTAGTGTTAGAAATGGAAGCAGAATCAATATTAGAAGGATTAGCTAAAGTTAATACAAGTGGGCTAGTAAAAATGAAAGTAAAAGGAAAAACAAGTAGTGAAGCAGAAGAAGAGGAAATTACATATAGATTAAATATTATAAATAAAACTGGAAATTTAGTACTAAATGCAGAAGAAGATGATGAAAAAATAGAAGAACTAAAACTAGAAGGAATAACAATAGATAAAACAAATAAAATATATTCATTTGGAACAACAAAAGATATAGGAACAGCAAGTGCATATGCCCAAAACACAGTAGTATTAAAAGTAGATGGTAACTTAACAATAAATGAAGAAGTAACAGCAACAGCAATAGGAAGCGCATACGGAGGACCAAAAGGACTAATTATATATTGTACAGGAACAGTAACAAATAATGGAACAATAAGTATGAGTGCAAGAGGAGCAAAAGCAGTAGGAGAAAATGTATATTTACTTAAAAATAAAAATACTGAAGGAACATATGAATATATACCAGCAGTTGGTGCAGCTGCTAGAGCTGGTGTTGCTCGAAAATATGGAACAGAGAGTATAAATGGATACGCTGGATATAATGCGACAGGACGAGGATTAGGTGCTGGAGGAACAGGAGGTTCTAAAGAAAATATGAATTACTGGGAATGGCGTTATGCAGGAGGAGGTTCTGCCGGAACATCTTATAGTGGTGGTTCAGGAGGAGGAGGAATACTTACTCAAGGTACTGCTGGATCTGGCGCTGCAAATGGTGGAGCAGGTGGTTATGCATATTCAGCTAGAGGTAGACAAGGTACTGGTGGCGGTGCAGGAAATCCTGGTGGTTCTGGTTCACAAGGAGGTTCTACTGGAGGAACTGGTACAGGTGGATTACTTGTTATTTGTACAAAAGATTTCGTAAATAGTGAAACTGGAAAATTGATAAGCAATGGTTCAAGTGGAGGATATCGGTGGATACTCTGGAGGAGGCGGATCTGGAGGAGGTTCAATTAATATCTTTTACACTAATCAAGCCACTTACAATTCAACTACAACATTTTCTTATACTGGGGGAAATGCTGGTGGAGGTTCACCTATTGGAGGAAAACGGAGGAGATGGCACAGCCACAATAGGAAAAATAGTAAACGGAACTTTTGAACAAGACATATAAAAATAGAAAATTTATTAAATAAGAATTTTAAATATAGTTAAATGGTTAGCTCAAATTATTAAAAAAATATTTTAATAATTTGGGCTAATTTTATGCACGCAAGGGATGCACGCAAGGGACGGTCCTTTCCGTTCCGAATTCGGAACGGAGGGGACACTCCTTGCTTTTTATTAGAGAATATAAAGGCATAAATTGATCTGAATATCATAAAAACAAACAAAATTTCATTTTGATATTGACAAAACAAAAATACATATATATAATACCTTTGTGCAAACAATATTTCGCACGGAGGTTTTTTATATAGTTGGAATTTTTTGACTGAAAGGAAGAAAAGCTCCTTACTATATAAACATGGAGAGTATTAGATTTTCTTATGATGAAATTATTAGAAAATCTTAAGGAGGTATTTTATGATTTCAACAATAAATATAAAAAATATAGGAATAATAGATGACTTAAGTATAGACTTAAATCAAGGTTTCAATGTACTAACAGGTGAAACAGGAGCAGGAAAAACACTAATTATAGATTCACTTCGGAATAATATCAGGTGGCAGGTTTTCAAAAGAAATGATAAGAAAAGGAGAAGACCACTCATATATAGAAGTAAGTATATACTTGCCAGAAGATGAAAATGCAATAGATGGTAATATCATAGTTTCAAGAGAAATATATTCAAATGGAAGAAACTCATGTAAAATAAATGGAAGGCTAGTAACAGTAAATGAATTAAAAGAATTCATGAAAAATATAATAGATATACATGGTCAAAATGATAATCAAACAATATTAGAAAAAAGCTCACATATAGGTTATTTAGATAGCTTTATAGGAAAAGAAATTAAGGAACTTAAAGAAAAATATAGAACTTTATATAATAAATATAATGAAATAAGAGAAGAACTAAAAAACAATTATGGAGATGAAAAAGAAAGACAAAGAAAATTAGACTTATTAAAATATCAATATGATGAAATAGAAGCTTCAAATTTAAAAGTAGGAGAAGACGAAAAACTAGAAGAACAAAGAAAGATAATGCTAAACTCTGAAAGAATAACAGAAAATCTAAAAATAGCAGATGAAGCATTAAGTATACAAACAATAGACAGCATAAATGTAGCAATAAAAGCATTAGAAAAAATAGATAACTTAGACAACATATATAATGAAAAGCTATCACAAGTAAAAAGCATATATTACGATATACAGGAGCTTGCAAGAGATGTATCAAGTTTAAATGAAGAAATATATTTTGATGATGAACAAAGAAATGAAATAGAAACAAGGTTAGATACAATATTCTCATTAAAAAGAAAATACGGAAATACAATACAAGAAATTATAAATTATAAAGAAAGCCTAGAAAAAGAAATTTATGAAATTGAAAATGTAGAGGAAATAAATTCTAAGTTAAGAAAAGAGCTTCAAAACATACAAAGTCAAATGCAAGAATTATCTATAAAAATGAACAAAATAAGAATAGAAAAAGCGCAAGGATTATCAGAAAATATAAACAAAGAATTAGCAGAATTAGAAATGCCAAACGCAACATTTAATTGTAATATAATATTTAACGAAAATAACGAATTTAATAAAAATGGACTAGACAGTGTAGAATTCTTAATAAAAACAAACATAGGAGACGAAGAGAAACCACTAATAAAAATAGCATCAGGAGGAGAAATGTCAAGAATAATGCTAGCAATAAAATCAGTACTAGCAAATGTAGATAAAGTACCAATACTAATATTTGATGAGATAGATACAGGAATAAGCGGAAAAGCAGCAAAAGCAGTAAGTGAAAAAATGAGAAAAATAGCAAATAATCATCAAATACTAGCAATAACACACTTAGTAAACATAGCAGCAAAAGCAGACTACAACTATTACATATCAAAAATAGTAGAAAATGAAAAAACAAAAACAACAATAAAGAAATTAACAGAAGAAGAAACAATAAGCGAAATAGCAAGAATATCAAACGGAGAACTAACCAAAATAGCTATAGAACACGCGAAAGAATTACGTTCTTGGAGAAAATAGTAATATAAAAATTACAATTCACAGCCGAAAATATTTTTATGATGTAGGGGCAGCTAGTAGCTGTCCGCTCTTCGAAGAAATTACCTTAGAATCAATATTCTATTTAAGCAATTTCGTTGGAGTACGGACAGCTACTAGTTGCTCCTACATCTATATTTAATACTAGCTAAGAATTGTAACTATAAAAATGCAGAAATGTTAAAAATTGTAATAATCTAGTTTACATTTCCCCCATTTTAATATATAATATAAACGTATAATTTTAAGAAAAGTAAGGAGAGAAAACCAATGGAAAATAACCAAGAACCAGAAGTAGACCTAAACCAATTATTACAAATAAGAAGAGATAAATTAGCAAAATTAAAAGCAGAAGGAAAAGACCCTTTTGAAATAACAAAATTTAATAGAACCCACACAAGTAAACAAATTGTGGAAAACTATGACGAATTAGAAGGAAAAGATGTAACAGTTGCAGGAAGAATAATGGGAAAAAGAATAATGGGAAAAGCATCATTCTGCCACATTCAAGATGGAGATGGAAGGATACAAAGTTACGTAAGCATAAATGAACTAGGAGAAGAAAGTTACAAACAATTCAAAGAAGACGACATAGGAGACATTATAGGAATAACAGGTTTTGTATTCAAAACAAGAACAGGAGAAGTATCAATACATGCTAAAGAAGTAACACTACTTTCAAAATCATTAAGACCATTACCAGAAAAATATCATGGACTAAAAGATACAGATTTACGTTACCGTCAAAGATATGTAGATTTAATAGTAAATCCAGAAGTAAAAGACACATTCCTAAAAAGAATACAAATTCTTCAAGAAGTAAAAAATATACTAAATGAAAAAGGATACTTAGAAGTAGAAACACCAATATTAAACACAATAGCAGGTGGAGCAGCAGCACGCCCATTCATAACACACCACAACACATTAGATATGGACATGTACCTAAGAATAGCAAACGAACTATACCTAAAAAGGTTAATAGTAGGAGGGTTCGACAAAGTATATGAAATGGGAAGAATGTTCAGAAACGAAGGTATGGATATAAAACACAACCCAGAATTCACAAATATAGAACTATACTCAGCATATGAAGACTACAACGACATGATGGATATAACAGAAGAAATAATATCAAAAGTAGCATTAAAAGTGCTAGGAACAACAAAAATAACATACCAAGGAACAGAAATTGACCTAACACCATCATGGAAAAGAATATCAATGATAGACTCTATAAAAGAAGTAACAGGAGTAGACTTTAATAATATAGAAACAGATGAAGAAGCGCTAAAAGCAGCAAAAGAATTAAACGTAGAATTAGACGAACTAAAATTAACAAGAGGAGAAATAATAAACCAAATATTCGAAGCAAAAGTAGAAGAAACACTAATACAACCAACATTTATATATGACTACCCAGTAGAAGTATCACCACTAACAAAAAGAAAACCATCAGACCCACGCTTAACAGAACGTTTCGAAGTATTCATAGGAGCAAGAGAATATGGAAATGCATACTCAGAACTAAACGACCCAATAGACCAATACGAAAGATTCAAAAAACAAGCAGAAGCAAGAGAAGCAGGAGACGAAGAAGCAAACATGATGGATAGCGACTTCATAAATGCCCTAGAATACGGAATGCCACCAACAGGAGGTCTAGGAATAGGAATAGATAGACTAGTAATGCTACTAACAGATTCAGCATCAATAAGAGACGTATTATTATTCCCAACAATGAAACCACTTAGTTAATTATATCTATAATTGACTAAAAAATGAAAAGGAGATTATAAATGTTTTCATTTGGATACGATAAAAGAATATTATATGTAATACTAGCAATATTCATTATCATGAATATTGGCAGTTACCTTACAAGCCAAGATAAATTATTAAGTTTAGTATTAACATTACCAGCAGTACTAATAGCAATAACCTTCCACGAATTTGCACACGCATTTGCAGCAGACAAATTAGGAGATGACACACCAAGAAGGCAAGGAAGGTTAAACTTAAATCCACTTTCGCACCTAGACCCAGTAGGTTCAATAATGCTAGTATTTGCAGGTTTTGGTTGGGGAAAACCAGTAGAAATAAACCCAAGAAACTTTAATAGAAATAGAAGTATGTCAGCCAGTGAAGCAATAGTTTCATTTGCTGGACCTCTTATGAACTTTGTACTAGCAATAGTATTTTCTATAATAGTAGGAATAACATTAGTAGCAACAAATAGTTACATAAGCATGACATCATACTACACTATGCAAATAGTAACAGCAAATCAAGTAACAGCAGTAATAATACAAATGCTAATGATATGTGTATCCGTAAATTTAGGACTAGGAATATTCAACCTAATACCACTACCACCATTAGACGGCTCAAAAATATTAAGAAACTTTTTACCATACAACGCAAAAGAATGGATGGACAGAAACTATCAAATATTATATATAATATTTATAGTAATATGGATAACACCAATAGCAGGAATGATAATATCACCTATAATATCAGGTGCATATGAAGGAATATTAAAGCTTATATTAAGTTTGTTTGGAAGAATAATATAGTTTTAAAATAAACAACCTTATGCATTTATATATATTAAAATAAAAATTGAACCCTCCAATACAAGGGGTATTCCCCAGCCTCAAAAGGCTGGGGGGCTTCAATTTTGATTTTAATATATATAAACACATAAGGTTACTCTACGAAGTTTAATTACTGTTATAAAAAAATGAAAAATTTTTAGAGGCGATTTTAATTGCTCGCTCTTAGAAGAAATTACTTTAAATAATTATAATAGAAAGAAATGAAGAAAATGAAAGATATACTAATATTAGGAATAGAATCAAGTTGTGATGAAACAGCAGCATCCGTAGTAAAAAATGGCAGAGAAGTTTTA
>CATLDI010000061.1 GCA_949902805.1 uncultured Clostridiaceae bacterium | reverse complement strand
TCATATCTAATTTCCTCCTACACATATATAATCTCATTAAAAACAATTTCTTCTGCTCTATTTTTAATATTATTCATAGCCTGAACCCACTCCATTTGATGATGCTCTTTTAAATTCTCATCAATATGTTCAACTTCAGCAAATTGTTTTATAAGCTCATTCACTTTGTAAGTAGCACTTTGATCTATTTCAATTAAATGTTGTTTTAAGGCACCATTTATAAGTAATTCAGTATATAAACCTTTTTTATGTTCTTTCAAATAATTTAATCTTAATCTTCCATATTTTCCAATGTGTCCTTCAGGTTGTTTAGGTAAATACAAATTAGGAACTAAATAATCTCCTTCTTTGTGATAAGTAATTTTATTCATTTTCAAAACCTCCAAAATAAATTTTTAGGCTTCCCATTTTTATAAAAAACTACGAACATATGTATTAAACCAATTGGGGAAAAGTTGGGGAAAAACTTCTCCCAAAAGTTCAAAAAAAGACACAAATGTTCAAAAATCCATTTTCCCAATTTTTATTGATAAATCAGCTAAAACCATTGATTTCACTAAAATACAAAAGCCTGTCAACCCATTCTCATAACCCGAAGGTATAAATATAAAAATTATACTTATATAAAAGGATAAATAAATAGCAAAGACATTAATACTACTAGTTGAAGAACGCTCAATTATATGATATTATTAAAAAAATAAACTAGATAGGAATATAAAAACAATGAAACTTTCAAAAATCAACGACCAAAATCTAAACGACAAAGACATAGCAAATATAGTATACTCTAATATAAAAGACAACGGCAAACCAAGTAAATATGGTTTAGTATTTGGCAACAGCATGCTAATAAAAGAACGTGTAGCAAAAGCAGTAGAATTATACAATAATAAGAGAATTCAAAAAGTAATATTCATGGGTGGAATTAATGGAGTAAGTAATCAAAATAATTCAATAATACCAGAAGCCGACAAAATGAAAGAGATTGCCATAGAAGCAGGGATTAATGAAAATGATATAATTCTAGATAACACATCCAATAATACTTTTGAAAACATTGATAATGCAATGAGCTTACTAAAAAACGAAATAGACACAATAAAAAATATAACTGTTATTACAAGTGAATTCCATTTAAAAAGATGTTATGCAATAATAAAAAAGAAA
Source organism: uncultured Clostridiaceae bacterium (assembly GCA_949902805.1). Lineage (GTDB taxonomy): Bacteria > Bacillota > Clostridia > TANB77 > CAG-508 > UMGS1663. Next base: position 5,638 of record CATLDI010000061.1, on the reverse strand, counting down.
TATCCAAATATAAATATTACTTTAGTAGCAGCTAAAGATGGATTTTCAGATAGTGACAATTGGTTTCTGTCAGATAGTAGTTGGAATAGTGGAAGAAGCCTTGCAACTTATGAGACACATCTTTTAATAAAATATGCTAGAGAAAATAAAATAGAAGATTTGGAAATACAACTATCAAATCAAGAAATAGAAAGATAGAATAAAAATAAAAAAGGAGTATTAACATGCAAATATTATTATCAAGTAACAAACAAATAATAAAACAATACATAAAAGAAAACTCAAAAATAGGCTTCATTCCCACAGCATCCGAGCTAGAAGAAGACAGATGATACATGGAAAAAGATAAACAAGACCTAGAAAACATGAATTTTCAAATTGTCAATATTGATATCACAAACGAAAGAAAAAACGAAATACAACAAAAATTTAATATAGTAGACGCCATATTTGTAGCAGGAGGAAATTGCTTCTACCTACTACAACAACTAAAAGAAAAAGACATTTTAAAAGACTTAATAGAATTTGCAAATAACAAAATATATGTTGGTTCAAGTGCAGGCTCATGCATTACTTGTCCATCAATTGAATACGCACAAAAATTAGATGATAAGACACAAGCACCACTATTAAAAGATTGTAGTGCAATGAACTTAATTGATGCTTTTATTTTACCACATTATAAAAGCAAAGAAAAATACACAAGATTAGCCGATGAAATTATAAAAGAATACAATAATTTAAATTTCTTACCACTTACAAACGAACAAGCAATAATAGTAAATAATAGAGAAGATTATAAAATAGTAAATACTAAATAAAAAGCTATTTAGAAAAACGTAATAAATATGGAGTCATCAAATGAAAAAAGAATTATACAATAACTTACTAAAAGAACTATCAAAATGCGAAAAATGTACTAACTTAAAAAATAAAAATGGAAAAGACTGCACACTAATAAACTTATACAAAAACAATGAATTTTGTAAAAACATCCCCTCTATTTGGACAGACTGGTTTAACAGACTAAACTCAAAAATTATGATTATAGGGCAAGACTGGGGACCATACAGTGATATGGAAAAATTGAATAAGCTATATATAAAAAATCCAAATAAAAATAATTGGAAATATTTAATAAAGCAAGAAAAGAGCAATACAAAAAAACAACTAGAATATTATATAAAAGAATCTTCAAACAATAAATATAGTTTAGATGATATATTTATCACAAATGCAATAATGTGTACTAGAAAAGGCGAAAATTATAGAGGAGATAACATCAACTTAAAGAAATCTACCGACAATTGTAAGGAATATTTATTAAAACAAATTGAAATTGTAAAGCCAAAAGTTATTTTAACATTAGGCTATTATCCATTATTATCATTATCAAGAAGTTACAACTTTAAAATAGAGAAAAATTTAAAAGATACAATTAGTAAAGCACCAGAAATAAAAATTAATGATTTTATAATTATACCATTATACCACCCAGTAGCACAAATAAAGAAAAGCGAACAACTTGAGCAATATAAAAGAATATGGAAATACCTAGAATAATAAAGAGATTGGAGAGAAAATGATAGATATTAAAAAAGCAAAAATATCCTTTAAAGAATTTCTAGAACAATATGACGATAAAGAACATGTAAGTTTCAAACTAAAAGTAGTACATACATATCACGTATCAGAAAATGCAAGAAAAATCGCAGAAAAACTAAATTTAAATAAAGAAGACATAGAACTTGCAGAGCTAATTGGACTATTACATGATATTGGAAGATTTGAAGAATTAAAAATAACAAATGAATTAAACAGTGTTAAATTTAATCATGCTATGCATGGCTCAAAAATGTTATTCGAACAAGGACTAATAAAAAACTTTATAGAAGATAGACAATATGACGAAATAATAAAAAAAGCAATAGAAAATCATAGTAAACTAGAAATAGAAAAAGGCTTAAATGAGAGAACATTACTACACTCAAAAATAATAAGAGATGCTGATAAATTAGATAATTATAGAGTAAAAAAAGAAGAAAGTATAGAAGCTATATTTCCTACACGAGTAAATAAAAAGGAAGATATGGAAGAAAGTTTATTAAGTAATAAAGTATATGATGCAGTATTAAGCAAAAAGTGTGTAGATATTCACGATAGAGTAACACCACTAGATTTTTGGGTTTGTATATTGGCATTCACATTTGATTTAAACTTTGATGTAACATATAGAATAGTAAAAGAAAATGATTATATAAATGTGTTGATAGATAGATTTGATTATAAAGATAAAGAAACAAAAGAAAGAATGGAAAATATAAGAGAAATTATAAATAAATTTGTAGAAGAAAAGATATAAATTCAAAGGAGTCAAGCAATGGAAAATAAAATAACTATCGAAGATATAAAAAATAACAAAGATAGATTATCAAAACTCTTACCAAGTCTAAATATTGATAGTATTTTTATAGAGCAAAATGGAAAAACAGATAAAGTATTTTACAATAACGAAAGCTTACACGAATTAAGAAGTTGTGCAAAAATTTTAGTAGCTATGGCGGTAGGGCTAGCAATAGATAAAAAATTATTAGTAGAGGGTACACCATTATCATTAGATACAAAAATATATAACACTATCAAAAGTGCTGCTAACATTTCTAATAAAAGCAACATAGAAAAAATAAAAAAATGGACAATAAGAGATTTATTAACTCATACAACGGGTTATGAAACTCAAATGATGTCAGAAAAATATATAAAAGATATAGAAAAAGATAAACTATTAGATTATGCATTAAACTACGATATACCTTATGAAGTAGGAAACAGATTTGCATATAACAATGTAGAGCCTTTTATAATATCAGTATTTTTCCAAGAAACATTCAATATAAATCTAACAAAATTCATTTATGATAACATATTTAAAAAATTAAATATAACTGAATACAAGTGGGAGAACTATGGAAAATATTGCCCAGCATCAACAGGACTTTATATGAAACACACAGATTTTCACAAAATAGGCCAGTTATTAATTAATAAAGGTATTTATAATAATACTCAAATTGTACCAAAAGAGTGGATTAATGAAATGTGTAAAACTCAGTTAGAAGTACCATCCGCATATAAACCAGAGAGAGTTTTACCTAAAATTGGGATAGGTTATTACACCTTTATTTCAAGAGACGGATACATTTTTAGAGATGGATCAAATGGTCAATATATTATTGCAAATAAAGATAAGAATACTTTAATTACTATAATGTCAACTGAAAAAGACATGAAAAATGTAACAGAGATTTTAAGAGATTTGATATAAAGGAGAAGTTTGATGGAAAAGAAAGTTAGAAAAGCAGTAAGAACATTTTTAATTGAAAATGATAAAATTGTAGCTATAAAATATAAAAGAGAGATGGATAAAGAATATTATGACATACCAGGCGGAAAAATTGAAGAAAATGAAACCTCTATACAAGCTTCTATCCGTGAATTTAAAGAAGAAACTGGAATAGAAATAATAAATCCAGAATATAAAGGAAATGTCATTATTGAATATCCAAATAGAATTTTTGATTTTGATATCTATGTAGTTAATAAATATAAAGGAGAGCCAAAAGAATTTGAAGAAAACTATTCAATGTGGGTAGATATTCAAAAATTAATTAAAGAAGAAAAAGTCTTTCCAAGTATAGAGATATTAAAACATATATTAAATAGTGAAGAAATATCGTTAAAAATATATTGTGACGAAAATCATAAAATAATTGATATAGAGGAGAAAACAGAAATGACAGAATACGAGAACTACCTACAATTTGCAACAGAAATAGCAAAAGAAGCAGGAAATATAATGAAAAAGTATTTTGCAAGAAAAGATATCTCATCATATAAAGGGGACAAAACAATAGTAACATTAGCAGATAAAGAAATAAATTTCTACTTAATAAAAAGAGTAAAAGAAAAATACCCAACACACTGTGTAGATGGAGAAGAAGAGCAATTTGGAGAAAGCAAATATGTGTGGGTCTGCGATCCAGTAGATGGAACAGCCATGTATGCAAGAAGTATTCCAGTAGCAGTATTTTCACTTGCATTAGTAATAGATGGAGTATCTACGATAGGAGTAATTTACGATCCATTTACGGACAACATGTATACTGCAATAAAAGGAAGCGGAGCATATCAAAATGGAGAAAAAATAACAGTTAATAATTATGACCTAGAAGATATGAAAAGTGTATCTCACTTTGATTTATGGCCAGAGGCAGACTATGATATATCAAACGCATTACAAGAACTAGGTAGAAAAACTTATTTTATAGGACTAGGAAGTATAATTAGAGCATGTACATGTGTTGCAAGTGGAGAGTTTATCTTAGCAATATTTCCAGGCACAAAACATAAAAATTGTGATATAGCTGCAACAAAAGTAATAGTAGAAGAAGCAGGAGGAAAAGTTACAGACTTATTTGGAAATGAACAAAGATATGATAGAAGTATAAATGGAGCTGTTATAAGTAATGGAAAAGTACATGATGAAGTAATTGAGACAATTAGAAAACATTTGGAAAATAAAAATTATAATAAATAAATTAAAATTTAGAAAAAATTATTTTATGAAATACTTAATAAGGAGGAATTTTAATATGTCAGATTGGAAATGCATAAAATGTGGAAACACTGAATTTGAAAATGACCAATTTCAAGCTACAGGAGGAAACTTTGCAAAAATATTTGACGTTCAAAATAAAAAGTTTATTACTATTAGTTGCACTAAATGTGGCTATACAGAATTATATAAAACTGAAACAGAGGCAGGAATGAATATATTAGATTTTTTAATGAATTAGCAAATAATAATATGAACAGTGTGAAAATAATACATATAAAGATTTAAATAAAAAATATAATATATATATTATTATTGATATTCGCCCAAAAAACTAATTGTTTCATATAAGTGTATAAATTAACTATACCAATAATATATAGAACTTAATTAAACATTAATAGAAAAGAGAATAGTATGGAAACAGATATAATAACAATTGTAGAAATAAGTATGACTGTGATAATAGCATTTATAACAGCATATTTTACAAATTTAAATGAAAGAAAGAAGCAAACGACAGTATTTTTTAAGAAAGAAGGAATAAAAGTGCAAGAGGAAATGTTGGATTTTTGGACTTCGATATTGTTTAATGATTATAAAAGTAGTATAAAAAAATATATAGAAAAAAATGAAAAAAAGATAATTAAAACTAACAATTTAAAATCAAATAATATGATTACTGAAACTATGGTAATCAAAGAAGTTCAAAAGGATAGTTATATGTATTCATCTAAAGTAACATTAAAATATATAGGAGAATACATGCAAGAAATATTTAAAAAGAGAAAGAAACAAAGAATAATATTACAAATGTTTTTAGTAGGTAAGATCATAAGCAATATGAAATATGACTTCACTGGGGAAAAAACAACAGTTATGGACTTATTAAAAATAAAAATTAATGATTTAGATTTTAAGAAAAAAGTAAAAATATATTTATGTGAAATAAAATATTTTTTTAGACCTAATTACATTAGAATATAAAGCTCAAAAAGAAAAGTATTCTTATAAAAATTAGTA
>CATLDI010000060.1 GCA_949902805.1 uncultured Clostridiaceae bacterium | reverse complement strand
GAGAAAGATTTGGGCTGTGTCAAAGGAAAGATTTGGGACGCGTAAAAAACTTTCCTTTTTCAATTAAAATTTAAGAAATAATTTATAAAATAAAAGTAAAGTTTTTGACGCGTCCCAAATCTTTCCTTTTCTTTTTTTATTTTTTGTGTTATACTTATTTTTATATATCATACATTAGTATATAGAAGGAAGGATTTTATGGAACGATTTAAAGAAACCAGAAGGGCTGGACTTTTAGGAATTTTTGGAAATTTATTTTTATTGATTATAAAGGGAACTATTGGTTTTTTAACTAATAGCCAAGCAATGATTGCTGATAGTGCTAATAGTGCTGGAGATATTTTTGCCTCACTTATGACTTTTATTGGTAATAAAATTGCTAGTGAACCTTATGATGAATCTCATAACTTTGGGCATGGAAAAGCTGAATATATTTTTTCACTTTTTATTAGTGTTTCTATGGTTATTGTTGCTATTAAGTTAATGCTTGATTCTGCTTTTACATTAATTAATCACAACTATATGAGTTTTTCATGGCTACTTGTTATAGTATGTATTGTTACTATTCTAGTTAAACTTTGCTTATTTATATATACAAATAAACTATGTAAAAAGTATAATAATATTTTACTTGAAGCAAATAGTAAAGATCATAAAAATGATTGCATTGTAACTTCATTTACTTTAATTTCTGTTCTTGCAACTTTAGTGCAAATATATTGGCTTGATGGTATTGTTGGAATTGGAATTTCAATTTGGATTGCAATTACTGGCTTTAAAATTTTTATGGAGAGTTATAATGTTTTAATGGATAAATCTTTAGATGAAGATACAAAAGATTTAATTTTAAATATTGTTAGAAATTATGAGGATGTTCAAGATATTAAACATTTTTATACTTCACCTGTTGGCTATCAATATATGGTGTTTTTGACTATTTGTGTAGATGGTAATATGTCTACATTTAATAGCCACGAATTGGCTGATAAATTGGAAAAAGATATATCTAATTTGGATAAAATTTATCATACTATTATTCACGTAAATCCTATTTGATAATTAAAGATTTTCTCGACAAAAATTGACATTATTTATGTTATATTGTATAATTATATTAATCATTATTTTTTTAGGAAGGAGTGATTCGATATGTTAGAAGTTAGCATTTACGATTTTCCACAAGAATTTGAATTACAAGTTTCCGAGCGGTACGGATGGATTCATGGCGTACATTTAATTATTAATAATAATTATTGTAATTCTATTCCTATGGAATGGGTTGGTTTTTGTATTAAAGAGCAAGCAAGTCGCTATAGCATATTTAAAGCCGTTTGTGATGATCCAAATAGTTTTAATATTACTGCTAATTCTTGTAACTCTTATTCATTTCAATATCTCATTAATGGTCAATTGTATAATACAGAGACAACACAATTTTTTGTTAATACTAAAAGAGGCTTTGACTAGGCCTCTTTTTAGTTTATTATAGAAGATTGTGCTATTTAAGATTGAAAAATGCACTTTTATTAATATGAAATTTCGCCATTTTCGTTTACATCTATTTTAGCTATTTTTCCTTTTTGTATTTTTCCTTCTAAAATACCTTCTGCTATTTTATCTTCTAACATGTTTTGAATTGTTCTTTTTAAAGGACGTGCGCCATAATTTATATCTATACCTTTTTCTAATATTACATCTTTTACTTTTTCACTAATTTCTATTTGTATTCCTTGCTGAGCTAAACGCTTTTCAACTTGTTTTAACATTATACTGATAATTTCTTTCATTTCTTCTTTTTGTAACTTATGGAATACAATAATTTCATCAATACGGTTTATAAATTCTGGTCTAAATTGTTTTTTAAGTTCAGATAAAACGTCCTTTTTTGTGTTTTCATATTCTTTTATTTCTTCCCCTTTTTCGCTTCCTCCAAAACCTAATGATTTTTTATCTGTTATTAATCTAGCTCCTACATTAGAGGTCATTATAATTACTGTATTTTTAAAATTAACTGTTCTACCATTATTATCAGTTAATCTTCCATCATCTAGTATTTGCAATAGCATATTCATAACATCTGGGTGTGCTTTTTCTATTTCGTCAAATAATATTACTGAATATGGATTTCTTCTTATTTTCTCTGTTAGTTGGCCTCCTTCGTCATAGCCTACATATCCTGGAGGTGAACCAATTAGTTTCGAAACACTATGTCCTTCCATGTATTCTGACATATCTATTCTTATCATTGAGTCTTCTTTTCCAAATAGACTTTCTGCTAGCGCTTTTGAAAGCTCTGTTTTTCCTACACCTGTTGGACCTAAAAATAGGAAAGAACCTATTGGTCTGTTAGGATCTTTTAGTCCTACTCTCCCTCTTCTTATTGCTTTTGATACTGCTTCTACTGCTTCATTTTGTCCTATTACTCTTTCGTGTAGTGTTTTTTCTAAATTTTTAAGTTTTTCATTTTCATCTTGTGTTAACTTTTTAACTGGTATTCTTGTCCACTTAGCAATAACCTCTGCAATATCTTCTTCATTTAAACTTATAATAGCTTTACTGTTTTTATTTTTCCATTTTTTCTTTTCTTTTTCTAATTTTTCTTCTAATTCATGTTGACTATCTCTTAATTTTGCTGCTTTTTCAAAGTCTTGTGTATGAACGCTATCCTCTTTTTCTTTTTTCACATTTTCTAATTTTTCTTCTAATTCTTTAATATTATCTGGCTCTGTATATGTTTTCATTCTTACTTTAGAAGCTGCTTCATCTATTAAGTCGATGGCTTTGTCTGGCAAAAATCTGTCGTTAATATATCTAACAGAAAGTTCTACTGCTGCTTTTATAGCCTCTTCTGTAATTTTTACATTATGGTGTGCTTCATATTTGTCTCTAATTCCTTCTAATATTTTTATAGTATCATTTGAGCTTGGCTCTAAAACTGTAACAGGGCTAAACCTTCTTTCTAGTGCACTGTCCTTTTCTATATATTTTCTGTATTCATTTAAAGTAGTTGCTCCTATTACTTTTACTTCTCCTCTTGCTAATAATGGCTTTAAAATATTTGCTGCATCCACAGCACCTTCTGCTGAACCTGCTCCAACAATAGTATGAATTTCATCTATAAATAGAATTACATCTCCTGCTTTTTTTACTTCATTTAAGCACTTCTTTATTCTTTCTTCAAAGTCTCCTCTATATTTAGCACCTGCTACCATGCTAGAAATATCCAAGCTTACTACTCTTTTTCCCTTTAATATTTCTGGTACATCTTCAGTAATTATTTTTTCCGCTAATCCTTCTATAACTGCTGTTTTTCCTACCCCTGGTTCTCCAATTAAGCAAGGGTTATTTTTTGTTCTTCTAGAAAGAATTTGTATTACTCTTTCTATTTCATCTTTTCTACCTATAACAGGGTCTAACTTTCCTTCTTGTGCTTGTTTTGTTAAATCTGTTCCAAATTGATTTAATGTAGTAGTTTGGTTATAGCTATTGGTAGCATTATAATTTGGGGCTTTATTTTTCTTTGAAACTAATTCAGTATCATTTAAAACTTTTACAATTTCATTATACAATTTTTGAGGTTCTACATTTAAATCTAGCATAATTCTAACAGCAACACTATCGCCTTCCCTCATAATACCAATAATTAAATGTTCTGTTCCAATATAATCACTTCCTAGCTTTTTAGCTTCTCTAAAAGCATTTTCTATAACTCTTTTAGTTCTAGGTGTAAAACCTACAATCATATTTTCTACTATTCCCTCATTTATGCCTATTAACATTTCAATTTCCTCTAGCACTTTATTAGGTGTAACATTTTGGCTCTCTAAAACTTGACTAGCAATACCCGCTCCTTCTTTTACCAAACCATATAAAAGATGCTCTGTACCTATATAATTATGGCCTAGCTGAATAGCAAGCTCATTAGCAATTGCAATTGCCTTCTCCGCTCTCTTCGTAAATTTATACGTCATTTTTTTCTCCTTTCCAAAAGTGGCGCCCCTTTTTCGAAAAAATTTGCTATTAGGGACACTCCTTTTAGCTTACTAATTTTTTATATAATTTAATTGTGTTTTTATGTTAATTATGTTATAATTTGTATCTAACTATTTTATTGTCCATTTGGACGTGTCACCCTTAGTATATTGACTAAGGTATTCTCATAGGAGGATTTTTATGGTTAGTATTTATGCTTAAATTTATTTGATTTTCACTATTTTTGTTGCTTCTACTACTGAAATTTCATTTTCTATACCATTTAGTATTATGGTAGAAGCAATTTTAATAGCAATGGCAATTGACACTAAAAAGTCGAACTAAAAATCCCCTTATGGGGATTTTTTATTTTTCCCCATTATTAATAATTTGCTTTATCATTTTTGCTCTTTCTATTTCTCTGTCATATGTATTTATTACTTTTCCTATTTTCTTTTGCAAGTTTGTTGGTTTTGTATATAGCTCTAGTTCTTTTATTTTATTATCTGTTAGTTCTTTTATTATTCCTAAATCAGTTCCTAACTTAACATCTGAAAGTAATTTTATGCACTCATCTGAAGTTATTTTTACTGCGTTTGTGAGTATTCCATATGCTCTATATACTTTATCTTCTAATTCTAGTTTTTCTTTAGTTAAATATTTTCTTGCTAATCGTTCTTGTTCTATTACTTTTTTAGTAATATTCTCTAAGTTGTTAATTATTTCATCTTCTGTTATTCCTAATGTTTGATTATTTGAAATTTGATATATATCTCCTTTAGTTTGTGTATCTTCTCCATAAATTCCTGTAATTTTCATTCCAAAATTACTAACAATATGTAATATTTTTGATATGTTTCCTGTAAGTTTTAATGCTGGTAAATGTACCATTACAGATGCTTTAAGACCTGTTCCTACATTTATTGGGCAGGAAGTTAAATATCCATATTCTTTGCTTACTGCAAAATTTAGAGTATTATCTAACTTTTTATCTATCTCTTTAGCTAAACCCATTGCACCATTTAAGTCTAGCCCACTACCAAATACTTGCAATTTAATATGGTCTTCTTCATTTATCATAATGCAAATATTTTCTTCATGATTTATTAAAATAGCACCATGTTCGTCATTCTTGTTTGCTACTAATTCTGGACTTATTATATGTTTTTCTACCAAACTCATTTTAGTCATGTCGTCCATGTCCTTTATTCTAAAAAATTCTAAACCATATCCTAAACTTGGTGTAATATATTTTATTCTTTCTAACAATTTCTCTGAAGCATCATTTGTTAATTTTCTTTTAAAATTGAAATCTTTTAAATTTCTTGCTAAGCGTATTCTAGAACTTACTATTACATCAGATTCTTTTCCATTATCTAAATACCAATTCATATTTTCCTCCTCTTTTGAGATCGGAAGTCGGATGTCAGAAGTCAGAATTTTAAGTAATTTTTTCGAAGAATTTATAATTAATATTTTTCTTATTTTCTTTTTTATCCTGAGTTTTATTTTAACTTTAATCCTCTGACCTCCATCTTCCGTCCTCTGACTTTAGACTTCTATTTTATCTTTTTAATTTCGTCTCTTGTTTTTGCTGCATCTTCATAGCGTTCTTCTTCTATTTCGCGTTTTAGTCTTTCTTGTAATTCTTCTAATTTCGTTTTTTGTCCTTTTTCTGCCTCTATGTTATTTTTATTTAGTTTGTTCTTCTCTTTTTCTTCATAGTTATCCACATTTTGGAAATTTTTAGAACCATCCCTAAAATTTCCGTTTCTTCCTATGTGTCTGTTTGCACCGTGGATGTTTTTTAGTAATGGGTCTATTTTTTGTTTGAAAACATCATAGCAGTTGTCACAGCCTAGTTCTCCTGTAGACAAAAATTCGTCATATGTCATATTACATTTGTTGCATGTTAATGTTCTTGTGTTTGTAATACTTGGTATGAAGTCATCCTCATTTAAGTTAAATATGTCTCCTAAAAAGCTTGAAAAACTAATAGGCATACTAAAGTTAATATCGTCAAGTCCTAGTTTTTTTGCACATTCGTCACATAGTGACATTTGCTTTTTTACTCCATTTATTATTTGGGTATATCTAAAATTCGCTTCACTTTCTCCACAATTTTGACATTTCATAATAATCACTCCTTTTTTTGAAGTCGGAGAACAGATGTCGGAAGTCAGTTTTTTTAGTAATTTCTTCGAAGAAATTGCTTAAGTTCTGACTTCTGATTTCTGTCTTCTGCCCTCTATTAATCAATTAAATTTAACAACATATTTTTAAATATGTTTGCTCTTATTTTATCTCTTGTTGGTTGAGATATTGTTAGTATGTTATCGCTTGTTGCTACTTTTAGTAATTTTGCTTGTTCTTCGGTTACCATACTGTAAGATAAAAAATTGCTAATAAATATGTCTACTTCTTGTTGTGATATTGCTTCTCCTATGCTGTTTATAATATGCATAAAATAATTGCTCTTTGTTATATTAACTTTTTTTATTTTTATATGTCCTCCACCGCCACGTTTGCTTTCTACATAATAACCTTGTGATGGTTTAAAACGTGTTGCTATTACATAATTTATTTGTGATGGTACACAATTAAATTGCTCCGCCAAGTCATTCCTTTGTATTTCTATATATTCTTCATCTTCTGTAAATAAATCTTTTATAAAATCTTCTATCATATCTGATATTCTCAATTATTATCACCTCTTTTTGACTTTGACTTTCTTTGACTTATAATTATATTATATAACTTTTTTTGTTTATGTCAATAGTTTTTTTATTTTTATTTATAATTTACCTCAAATTAATTGCCATTATATAAAATTTTCTTTGTCATACAATAGTTTTTTCTAAAAAAGTATTATTTTCTTCTTTTTTTCATATTTTAATTATCTTTTTTAATAG
>CATLDI010000059.1 GCA_949902805.1 uncultured Clostridiaceae bacterium | reverse complement strand
TGTTACGAAGTAGATGAAAATAAAGTAGAAAATTTGGCTAGAAAATATAGTTTGAGTAAGTTATTAGCTAAAATATTAGTTAATAGAAATATTATAGAAGATGAAAAAATAAATATATTTTTAAACCCAACAAGAAGAGACTTTTATAATCCATTTTTAATGCCAGACATGGAAAAAGCAGTAGATAGAATAATAAAGGCAATAAAAGCACACGAGAAAATAATGATTTTTGGAGATTATGATGTTGATGGCATTACTAGTATAACTGTATTAAAAAAGTTTTTATTAGATAGAGGAGCACAAGTATCACAATATATTCCAAATAGACTACACGAAGGATATGGATTAAATAAAGAAGCAATTAAACACATAGTAGACGAACAATATACACTTATGATTACTGTTGACTGTGGAATTTCAGGGATAGAAGAAATTGATTATGCAAATTCTTTAGGAATTGAAACAATTGTAACAGATCATCATGAGCCAGGAGATATTTTGCCAAATGCAATTGCTGTGGTAGATAGCAAAAGAAAAGATAATAAATATCCATTTAACCAATTAGCAGGTGTAGGTGTTGTATTTAAACTTATACAAGCAATATCTCAAAAATTGAATTTAGAAGAAAAAGAATATCTTAAATATTTAGACATAGTATGTGTTGGAACAATTTCTGACATTGTTCCATTAGTGGATGAAAATAGAGTTATTACAAAGTTAGGTTTAAAATTAGTAGAAGTTACAAAAAATATAGGGTTAAAAACTTTAATAGAATTATCAGGCTATAAAAAAATAGACTCAAGTACAATATCTTTTGGAATAGCACCACGAATAAATGCCTGTGGGAGAATGGGCCATACTGAAGAAGCATTAAAATTATTTTTAACTGAAAACGAACAAGAGGCACGAGAAATAGCTTTAAAATTAAATGAGTATAATGCCAAAAGACAAGAAATAGAAAAGAAAATTTTTGATGAAGCAGTAGAACAAATTGAGCAAAATAATGATGATGAAGTAATTGTACTAGGAAAAGAAAATTGGCATCATGGTGTAATTGGAATAGTTTCCTCAAAAATAACAGATTTATATTTTAAGCCAAGTATATTAATTTGCTTTGAAGAAGAAATGGGAAAAGGCTCTGGAAGAAGTATACCAGGTTTTGATTTATACGAAGCTTTAAGTAATTGCAATAAAAATATAAAAAGATTTGGTGGACATTCTATGGCAATTGGAATTACAGTAGAAAAAGAAAAATTTGAAAATTTTAAAAAAGATTTTATAAAATATGCACACAATAGCGATATTAATGATATAATACCAGTTATAAATATAGATGAAGAAGTTGCTTTAAAAGATATAAGTGTAAGAGATGTAGCAGAACTAAAATTATTAGAGCCATTTGGAGAAGCAAATAAAACACCACTATTTTTACTAAAAAACTTAAAAATACATTCAATAAGAGCACTATCAGAAGGAAAACACCTTAAACTATCTTTAAAAGATGATAATTATTGGATTGATAGTATAGGATTTAATTTAGGGCATTTATCAGAAGAGTATAGAATTGGGGATAAAGTTGATATAGTTGGAACTTTGGAAATAAATCAGTATAATGGTAGGGAGAGCATACAAATTAATATGAAAGATATAAGGAAGTCTTATTAAATAAAAAATGGACTTTTGCAAGTCCATTTTTTATTTAAATTATAAACTAATTGATAAGCAGAAAACCGTCATAAAAATCAAGTAAACTGCACAGCAAAATGGCTGAACTACTGTGGCAGGAAGAGTATTAAGCCGATATTTTAACATAACACCTTCTGCTTTGCAATTTTCCCAAGCCATCCGCAGAAAAATTCCGGCGATTACTGCAATTGCTACAAAAGCAATAATAATGAAAATTTTCATATATTATCTCCTTTCATTTTGAAAAGAATACCTATTGTTACGATAAAAATTATATCATAACTTAACATAAAAGTCAATTGAAATAAGTAATAAAATAAAAAACAAGCCATATCTAAAAGATATAACTTGTTTGGGGTATACAATTTTTAAATAGAAAGACCAATTATACAAACTGCCAAGAAAACTAAGAATATAATGACAATAAATATAAGTGTTAAAATTGCACAAATGGTAAAAAGAGTAGTAAATATACTTACTAAACTTTTAAAAAATGACGTAATTGACTCTAAACCTAATTTCTTAGAAATAAAATATAAAAGCATATTAATTAATAAAAGTAATAACATGATGACAGTTAAAAAAATAAAAAGAAGAAAAAAAGAAATCATAAGGAACCCTCCTTCATGAAGAAAATATTGTAAAAATACAATTTTTACAATGCTAATAAGTTTCATAAAGGATTATAACAAATATTAACATAAAAATCAAGCAAGGAAGTGAAAAAAAATGCAAGAAGCAAACAAATCAATAACAATAGAAGAAATTATAAATAAAATGAAAAAGAATAATAAAAAGTCAGATAGCAAAATAATACTAAAAGCTTATAACTTTGCATTAGAAAAACATGGAGATCAACTAAGAAAATCAGGCGAACCATATATAATTCATCCAATGCAAGTAGCAAATATTCTAGCTGAATTAGGTTTAGATGATAGTACAATTTGCGCAGCTCTACTTCATGATGTTGTAGAAGATACAGAAGTTACACACGAAGGCATAATAACTGAATTTAGCCTAGAAATTGCAGAAATGGTAGATGGTGTTACAAAACTTAGTAAGTTAAACTGCGAATCTGTAGAAGAAGAACAAGTTGAAAACTATAGAAAAATGTTTCTAGCAATGGGAAAAGATATACGTGTTATTATGATAAAACTAGCAGATAGGCTTCACAACATGAGAACACTAAAATTCCTATCAAGAGATAGACAAATAGCAAATGCAAGAGAAACAATGGACCTATATGCTCCACTTGCAAATAGGCTTGGTATATATTCATTAAAATGGGAACTGGAAGACCTAGCTTTTAAATATTTATATCCTGAAGAATATAGAGAAATAGTAGAAGGAATAGATAGAAAAAGAGAAGAACGTTTGCAATTTATAGACAAAATAGAAGAACAAATAGCACACGAACTAAAAGTACAAAAAATAGATGTGGAAATAACAGGAAGAGCAAAACACTTATACAGTATATATAGAAAAATGAAAAGAGATAACTATACACTAGATCAAATATATGACTTATTTGCCTTAAGAATAATAGTAAACTCAGTAAAAGACTGTTATGCAGCATTAGGAGTAGTACATGACCTATATAACCCAATGCCAGGAAGATTTAAAGACTATATAGCAGTGCCAAAACCAAATATGTATCAATCACTACATACAACATTAATAGGTGAAAAGGGAACTCCATTTGAAGTTCAAATACGTACTTGGGATATGCATAGAATAGCAGAATATGGTATAGCAGCACATTGGGCATATAAAGAAGCAAGCTTTTCAAAAGGAAAAAAAGCAAATGTACAAGTAACAGAAGACAAACTAGCATGGCTTCGCGAAACACTAGAATGGCAAAAGGATATAGCTGACCCACAAGAATTCTTAAATACATTAAAAACAGAATTGTTTGAAGATGAAGTATATGTATTTACACCAAAAGGAGATATAAAAGTTTTGCCAAGTGGAAGTACGCCAATAGATTATGCATATAGTATACACGCAGAAATAGGACATCATATGACAGGATGCAAAATAAACAGTAAAATGATGCCAATAATAACAAAATTAAGAAATGGTGACATAGTAGAAATAGTAACATCAGACAAAGCAAAAGGACCAAGTAGAGATTGGCTAAAATTTATACAAAGTTCAACAGCAAAAAATAAGATACAAGCATGGTTTAAGAAAAATCAGAGAGAAGAAAACATAGAAAAAGGAAAAGACCTAATCGAAAAAGAAATAAAAAGAATAGGTATGGACTACAGTGAACTATTCAAAACAGAATTCATACAAGGAGCATTAAATAGATATAAATTTACTACAACAGAAGATATGTATGCAGCAGTGGGATTTGGGGCAATATCTTCAGGAAAAGTAATAGCAAGAATATTAGAAGAATACAGAAAAGTTCATAAAGAAGAAAATGTAGAAGAAAAAATAGAAGAACTATCAAAAAAGCAAAACAAAGTAAAAGCATCAAAAACAGGAATAATAGTAGAAGGAATAGACAATTGCCTAGTAAAACTATCAAAATGCTGTAATCCAGTACCAGGGGATAACATAGTAGGTTATATAACAAGAGGAAGAGGAGTATCAGTACACAGAGCAGACTGTAGAAACTTAAAAGACTTATTCTTAGACGAAGAAAACAGAATGATAGATGTATACTGGCTAAGTGAAAAAGCAGCAGCATATAATGTAGATATAGAAATATTTGCAAACGATAGAAATGGACTGCTTGCCGATATAATTTCACAAATAGGAACAACAAAAACAAAACTAATAGCAGTATCATCAAGAGCAAACAAAGAAAGAATAGCAATAACAGAACTAACATTAGAAGTAGAAAATTTAGAGGAACTAAATAATGTGCTTAAGGTTATAAGAAAGATAGACAGCGTATATGAAGTAAAACGTAAAAAATAGAAAGGAAAAACAAATGATATTAAAGAGAATACCAGTAGAAACAGCACTTGGGGAGCCAACAAATTGTTATATAGTAGAAGATGAACAGACAAAAGAAACAATGGTAATTGACCCAGGTGGAGAAGCTGAAAAAATAATAGAAATGTTAGATACTTTAGGAATAGACAACTTGAAATATATATATTTAACTCATTGCCATGGAGACCATTTCGGAGGAATATTGAAATTAAAAGAACAAAAAGGTGGAAAAGTTTTAATACACAGATATGATAGTGAAGGGTTATATAATATAGGAATAAGTTTAACATATTATATAGGAATGGAAGATATCACACTAGAAGCGGATTCAAGAGTAGATGAAGGAGATTTAATACACATAGGAAACATAGAATTCAAAGTAATACATACACCAGGTCATACAAAAGGTGGAACTTGCCTTTATTGTGAAAAAGAAAAATTACTATTTTCAGGAGATACATTATTTAGAGGAACATGGGGAAGAACAGATTTACCAACCAGTAACTTTTCCGATATAATAAACTCAATAACAAATAAACTGGCAGTATTACCAGACGATACTATAGTATACCCAGGACATGGAAGAACAACCAGAATAAAAGAAGAAGAACCAATATACCTAAGCTTACGTCCAAGACTAGACTAGAAAATTATGTAAAACACTTGAAAAAATATAGGACATATGATATTATAAAACAGTAACTAAAAATGTTGATTCACTGCAAGGAGGAAAGTACATGATAAAAGTAAACAAAAAGTTTTATGAAAGTGGATGTACAATAGACGGAAGAGGAAATCGGGTTTTCCTTAAAGGAAAAGATGGAGAGGTAAATCTTCAAATGACATTTTTGAAAAATAAGGTTGAAATAATTGGAGGACCCGAGACTAGAATAGTCGATTTTAAAAACATTAAAGAAATTTGTACAACAAACGACAAAACAATTATGGTAGGACCATTTCCAGCTATTCAATTGAAATAAACTTGCAAAATTAAAAGGGAATAGGAAATTAACTATTCCCTTAAATATTAAAAATAACTTAACTATAGTAATTAAAATAAATAGTAATTGTAGGGGCGCAGCTTTCGAAGCCCCGTTCTTCGAAGAAATTACTCTAAAAATATAGAAGATTATTTCTAATCTTTGAAACAAATAAATTATGTAAAATACTTGAAAAAATATGTTACATATGCTATTATATTACAGTAACTAAAAAGTATGTTTCATTGCAAGGAGGAAAGGGCATGATAAAAGTAGATAGCAATTTTTATGAGAGAGGATTAACGATGGATGGAAAAGGAAATCGGGTAATGCTAAAAAAAAGTGGAGAGACATTTATAGAAATGGAATTTATAGGAAAAAAGGTTAGATTAAATGGAATGACAAAAGGAGAAGTATACTGCTCTGAAACAGTAAATTTTGATCAAATTTGTCAGATAACCATTGATAATAGAATAACTGAACCATTACCAGCTATTATCTTGTACTAAAATAATAATGAACTTGCAGTTAAAAATGGGGAATAGATAATCTATTCCCCTAAATATTTAAAAATAATGCGATTATAATAATTAAAAAATATATTTAAGAAACCTGTTGGAGAGCAGGTCGCCGAAGGTTGTGCACCTACAACAAATTAATTAAATGAATAGTGACTAATTAATAGTGAAGAATATACGCTTCACATGAAGGAGGAAAAAATATGAATAAAATAGAACCAAGAACCCTACCAGGCTTTATGGAATTACTGCCAAATGAGCAAATTTTATTTAATGAAATGAAAGAAAAAATAACAAAATCTTATGAAAAATTTGGATTTTTACCAATAGATACACCAATAATAGAAATGAGTGAAGTGCTTTTAGCAAAAGCGGGAGGAGAAACTGAAAAACAAATTTATCGTTTTAACAAAGGTGATAATGACTTATCATTAAGGTTTGACCTAACTGTGCCACTTGCAAAATACGTAGCACAAAATTACAATAATTTAGCATTTCCTTTTAGAAGATATCAAATAGGAAAAGTATATCGTGGAGAAAGACCACAAAAAGGAAGATTCAGAGAATTTTATCAATGTGATATAGATATAATAGGAGATGGTGAGCTAAGTATTGTAAATGATGCTGGGATGCCAGCTGTTATATATAACACAATAAAAGAACTAGGATTTAATGACTTTTGCATATGTATAAACAATAGAAAAATATTAAATGGTTTATTTAAAGAATTAAATCAAGAAGAAAATTCGGTAGAAATAATGCGAATAATTGATAAAATAGAAA
>CATLDI010000058.1 GCA_949902805.1 uncultured Clostridiaceae bacterium | reverse complement strand
ATACAGAGCTTCTGGAATAAAATATAATAATAGTAGTACTTCATATGTTGACGAACAAGAAAGTAGAAATGAAAATAAAAACGAAATATATGAAAAAGTAAGAAATCTGTTAGAAGAACTAGGAATAGTAGAAAAGTTCGGTTTTGAACCAGAAACATTATATGTTCAATATTTCTATACAACAGGAGAAATCCAAAGTGAAAGCATAAATGAAGGAGTATATGTAATAGAAGATAATAAAAATCATATAAAAGTAGAAATAGAAGTACCAACATATGAAATTGTGAGTTTGCAAGTTGGGTTTGAAGATTACTTGACAATAGAATAGGATAGAATGACAAAGAAGGCATCTTAAAAAATAGATGTCTTCTTTTAATATGTATTTAAACCTTACAATTTACTTACAACAAGATTGCAAAAAGATGATAGAAAAAGTAGTAATAAAATAATATCATCTAATAAAGAAGTGGAAAGACAGAAATTGAATAGAAAAAAGAGATGGCTTAATCGAGTAAGGAATACCTAAGAGAATTTACCGAATTACACACAAAAAGAATTTGTAATAAGAGAGATTTAAAATAATCCACCTTATGCATTTATATATATTAAAATAAAAATTGAACCCTCCAAGACAAGGGGTATTCCCCCGCCTCAATGGGCTGTCGGGCTTCAATTTTGATTTTAATATATATAAACACATAAGGTTACTCTACAAAATATGATTACTACTATTCTTATTTTTAGAATTGGGTGTATTATTGAAATTTGATGTAGGGGTGATTATCAATCGCCCAATCTTCGAAGAAAACACCATAAATTCTGACTTCCGACATCTGACCTCTGACATCTGACCTCTGACTTCCGACATCTGTTTCTGACCTCCGACTTCTGACACATCTAAATAAATGTAAGAAAAAGTTAAGATTTACTTAAGTACTTCTTAAAACCTTCTTTTCATTTATTTTGTACAATTAAAATGGAAGGAGAATAGAACAATGCAAACATATGAAGAATTTATAAAAAAACAAGAATTATGCGATTTTCAGCAATCTGAGGAGTGGGCAAAAGTAAAAGAGTTTTGGAAAAATGAAATAGTTATAGTAGAAGATGAAAATAAAAATATAATAGCAAGTATGAGTATATTAATTAGAAAATTCCCCATATTTGGAAATATAATGTATGTGCCAAGAGGTCCAATAGGTGATATATATAACGAGGAAACTTTAAGAAAACTAACAGATAAAATGAAAGAGGTAGCAAAAAGGTATAAAGCATTTGTAATTATAATAGAGCCAAATGTAAAAAAGGGAAATAAGGAATTTAGTAGTTTGGTAAAGAAATTAGGCTATAAAGTAAACAGTAAGGCTATAAAATTTGACCAAGAAATACAAGCAAGACATAATTTTAGATTAAACTTAGAAAATAAAACAGAAGATGAAATATTCAAAAACTTTGCTTCAAAAACAAGGTATAATGTAAGGTTAGCAACAAGGAAAGGAGTAATAGTAGAAGAAAAAAATGAAAACGGAATAGATGAGTTTTATGAGCTAATGAAAGAAACAGGCAAAAGGGATAATTTTAGGACAAGACCCAAAGAATATTTCGAAAAAATATTAAAAGAATTTCCATATCAAACTAAAATATATATAGCTTATTATGAAAATGAGCCAATATCAGCAATAATGCCAATAATATATGGAAACAAAATGTGGTACTTATATGGAGCAAGCTCAAATAAACATAGAAACTTAATGTCAACATATTTACTTCAATGGGAAATGATAAAACTAGCAATTGAAAACAATTGCAAGGTATATGATTTTAGAGGAGTTTCAGTTGAGAAGCGGGGAAGAAGATGGACTATATAGGTTTAAAAAAGGTTTTGGTGGAGAATTTGTAGAATTAATAGGAGAAATATACATTCCATTTAAACCAATTAAATATTTCCTTTATAAAATTGCTAAGAAGGTATTTTGCAATTTGAGGTATGCAGGTTATAAAATGAAAATAAAGAAATTGAAGAAGTAATGAATGCTCTAACTATACTTTGCTAACAGTTTATAAAAATAGTATTAAAATATTGCTATTTTTTTATGTATGTAGTAAAATGTAAAAAAAGATTGGAAGAAGGAAAATATGTATACTATAGAAGAGTATGATAATGAAAAAACAAAAGTATTAAAATATGCACTATACAAAAAAAGAACTATTAGAGAAATAAAAACAAAGTTTAGAAGCATTATAGAAGAAAATATGTTAGAAGATATAATAGAAGAATTAAAACAAAACGGCTATATAGGTGACGAACAATATATTGAAAGAGCTACAAATGAATATATAGCACTTAAAAATTTGTCTATAAAAGAACTAAAATATAAGCTATCATCAAAAGGTATTAGTAATACTCTAATAGAAGATTATATATCTAAAAATAGTGAAAATTTAGAAGAATATGAAAAGAAATCAGCAGAAAATATTGTAATGAAGAAATCAGTAAATATGGATGAAAGTGATATAAGAGCATATCTGATGAAAAAAGGATATAAAGAAGAGAATATAAGAGAAGCTATAGACAAAATAGAAGAATAGGAAGGTAAGAAATGAAAAACGTATTAACTATGCAAACAAATAAATATGCCATAAAATTAGATAATTTTGAAGGCCCATTAGATCTACTATGTCATTTAATAGATAAAAATAAAATGAATATTTATGATATAAAACTAAGTGAGATAACAGACCAATATATAGAATATATAAATCAAATGGAAAAAATGAATCTAGAAGTAACTAGTGAATTTCTTATTATGGCATCAACACTTTTATACTTAAAATCAAAAAGTTTACTTCCAACAGAAGTAGAAGATGAAAAAGAATTAACAGAGGAAGAACTACTACAAAGAATTATAGAATATAAAAAATACAAAGAGATTTCTACAAAAATGAAAGAAAATTATTTATTATACTCAAAAAGAAGTTACAGGTTACAAGAAGAAATACAACTTCCAAAACAAAAACTAGAAAAAGAATATCAAAAAGATATAATATTTGAAATGTATGCAAATGTACTAGAAAAAAATACAGCTAGACTAAATACAAATGCGAAAAATATAGAAAAAATAGCAATAACAGATACATATACAGTTGCAAGTAAAGTAAAAGAAATGTTTAGAGAATTACTAAGAAAACCAAAATTTGTATTCAATAAACTATACAAAGTATCAGAAACAAATAAACAAGAAGTAGTAACCGCATTTACAGGATTACTAGAACTATCAAGAAGAAGTAAAGTAACAACTTCACAAGAAGAACTATTTGGCGACATAGTAGTACAAAAAGCAAAAAGAGCAGGATAACAGCACTTGGTAGTATTTGGGTAAGGCTCATAATCAGAAGCAAGATAGAAAATTTTTGGGCGGTTCGTAATCAAAAGCAAGACAGAAGCTTTAGGAACTGTCCCCAATGTAGAAACCAAAACGAAAAAACTATTGCAAAATTATGTAAAATATGTTAAAATATAATTGTTACAACTTATATATCCAAAAATTTAAACTAAAATCTTGGAGGAAAAGAAATGGCAGCAAGAAGAACAGAAAAACAGAACATGCTCAGAGCGTATGAAATGGAAATGGAAGAAAAGAGACGGCATGAAGAAGAAGACGCCCTCTATGAAGCAGAACTTGAAGAAACAATAAGAATGCTTGAAGAAGAAAAAGAGCGGGAAGATGCAAAATGGTATAGAGAACTAAGAGAAGCTGCAGAGAGAAGAATGGAAGAAGAGTTATACGGATATGGGTGTGGAGAAGAGTTAATCGGCTATCCATACGAATGCTGGGCATAAGTAAACTAAAGGCAAGAGATAAATTCTCTTGCCTTTATATGTTTAAAAAAGAAAAAATTGGAAAAACTAATATAAAATAACCTAAAAAAGGAGGCTATTATGATATTAGTTTTTATTTTTTTAGGAATAATAATAACAATTTCCATACTATTCCTAATTTTAATAACATCAACAATAAAAATTAAAATAGAAAATTTAAAGCTAGGAAATACAATAA
This sequence comes from uncultured Clostridiaceae bacterium, assembly GCA_949902805.1. Classification (GTDB taxonomy): domain Bacteria; phylum Bacillota; class Clostridia; order TANB77; family CAG-508; genus UMGS1663. Next base: position 2,960 of record CATLDI010000058.1, on the reverse strand, counting down.
AAGAAAAGCGGAAAATATAAAGTATTAATACAAATATACCTTTTAAATAAAATAAAGATATTCTCAATAAAACTAAATGATAAAAGAATAAGAAAAATGTATTCGAGTAAAAAAATAGAAGAAATGGACTTTAATAAACTAAAACAAACTATACCAATAAATATGGAAACATTCAAAATTATAAAAAACTTAAAATTAAAAATAGAAAGTTTAAATTTACAAATAAATATAGGTATTGAAGATGCAATTTATACTTCATACTCTGTAGCTACTATTGCAAGCATACTAAGTATTCTATTACCACATTTAGTAAAAGAACAGGATATAAAAAAGGTAAAATATGAAATAAATCCAATATATAACACGCTAACATTTAACTTGAAGCTAGATAGTATAATTAGCCTAAAAATAGTACATATTATTTATGTAATATATAATTTGGTAAAGAAAGGAAGAGATAAAAATGAACGAACATCCAATAGAAGGTCTTATGCTTACAGCCATGAATTCAATTAGAGACATGGTAGATGTAAACACAATAATAGGAGAGCCAATAGAAACCTCTAATAATATAATAATAATACCTATATCAAAAGTAGGATTTGGTTTTGCATCAGGTGGAAGTGAGTTTAATACAGAAACAATAAATGAATATGCAAAAAAAGACAAAGATGAAGAAATCAGATATAAGTTACCATTTGGAGGAGGAAGCGGAGCAGGAGTAAGTATATCTCCAATAGCATTTTTAGTAATACAATCAAACAATGTAAAACTACTACCAGTAAATCATAGTTCAACATTAGATAGGCTAATAGACTATGTTCCAGACTTAATAGAAAAAACTAATAATATACTAAACAAGCAAATAAATAATAAAAAAGAAGAAAAACAAAATGAAGAAAAAAGGAAAGAAAGAGAAAAAAGAGAAGAAAAAGAGGAAAGAAAGCAAAGGCGTATTAACGAAGACATAGAGGTAAGAGCACCTTATATAGAGCCAGAACAAAACACAATACTAATACCAAATCCAGCAAAAGTACAACCTAAAAAAGCCAAGGTGCAAAAATACGAATTTGAATATGACGAAACAGATGACGAAGAAAATTTAGAATTATAAAAAGAAAGATTTAGGACGCGCCAAAAAATTTCAACGAAGGAAATTTTTTGGCGCGTCCTAAATCTTTCTACAAATTAAATTGTCTCTTTAGCGAATCAATTGCTAATTCTAAAACTTCATTTGAAGTTAAATTATCAGTATTAATTTTAATAATTGGTAAATCAGGGTATTGTGTCAAAAGGCAATTAATAGAATCATATTTCAAATCCATAATTTTATCAAAACTTAAATCAGAATCATTTGGATTTCTATCAAATAATCTTTTCTTACGAACTTCAGGTGAAACATATAGTAAAATACTAACATTAAACCAAAGTCCTAATTCAATTAGATATTTAAATACTTGATTAGAAATATCATTGCCATTATAAGCATAGCAAGATAAAATGCCTCTATCAATTACAATATTTTGACTAGCAAATTCTTCTTTAATATATAATAGGCTTAAACCTATAAAAAATGCCTTTAATTTATCAGAGCTTGTTTTATTATAGACAACATCCTGCATTTGACAAAGAGGTTTATAAAGAATATTGTCATCTCCACTGACATTAAATAATTGATAAAGAGGTTTATCAATATATTTAAAGCCTAACCGATTTGCTAAACCTTTAGCTAAAGTTGACTTACCACAACCGTCTAAACCATCTACTGTTATTATCATAATTAGCCTCCTTTTGAAATATTTTAATAAAAATATATTAATTAAGTGACTTATATAAATAAATTATGAAGTGATTATAATATAAAATTCAAATTATGTCAAATAAGGACCTCTAAAACATTGCAATTTAGAGTGATTTGATGTAGAATATTATGTATAATTAAAATAAAGGAGGAAGAAAATATGTTTTTTCCAAAAGTAATAGAAATACAATTTCAAAATATTTGCAATTCTAATTGTCTAATTTGCCCATATAAAGACATGAAATATAAACGTCAAGCAATGAGCGAGGAATTATTTAACAAATTTATAAATGAAATTGAAGATGGTAAATTAACAAGAATAATACCATATTTAAACAATGAACCATTTATACAAGAAGATTATATAAGTAAGGTAAAGAAAATAAGAGAAAAATGTCCAACTGTAGAAATTGAAATATCTACAAATGTATCTATGCTAAATAGAGAAAAAATAAGAGAATTATTAGAGCTAAACTTAACAGAACTAAGATTAAGTGTATTTGGATATACACAAGGTACATATAAACGAATGATGCCTAACCTTAATAAAGATATTGTATTTAATAATTTACAAATAATAAGTGAGGAATTTAGTAATTCAAACACTATAATTTCTATTGTAATGATAGACGATGGAATGATTCCAGAAGCAGAATTTGGAAATATGAAGTTATTAGCAGAAAATTTAGGCTTCAAATTTGAAAGATGGGGATTTCTTGATAGATGCAAAAATGTTTCATATAAAGATAATGGATTTTATAATGAAAAAATATGTGGATGTGAACAAAATAGACCAATGGAAAGAATGCACATATTATCAAATGGAGATGTAATAGTATGTTGCCAAGATTGGTCTCATTCAAATATTATGGGAAATATTGGAGAAGATACAATAGAAAATATATGGTGTTCAGATATATATAATAAATTTAGAAAAGACCTATACAAGAAACAATTAGGGGCACCAGAGCTTTGCAAAAAATGTAAATTAGCAATACTATATTAAGGAGGTATGAAAGATGAAAATAGGTATTTATTATTTTAGAAGTTTATATTCTCAATCTGCTTGCTCTTTATCAGTAGGCAAATTTTCAGATTTTTTATTAAACAGAGGATATAATGTAAATTTAGGAATTTTAAAAAATAATGATTATTCATA
>CATLDI010000057.1 GCA_949902805.1 uncultured Clostridiaceae bacterium | reverse complement strand
ATTGATGAAAATGTTTTAATTAATGTAACTTCTAATAATATAGATGATATTATAAAATATTTATATGAGAGGTTTCCATATTAGAGTTAAAGAAAAGTTTTGGAGCTTAAAGGGAAAGATTTGGGACGCGTCAAAAACTTTCTTTTTTGTTAGAGTTCTTTTTCGAAATTTAATTTAAAAAGGAAAGTTTTGGACGCGTCCCAAATCTTTCCTTCTAATTCTTATCTATTAATTATCTTATAATTCTTTTACAAATTCTTTAAACTTGTTTCCTCTTTCTGCGAAATTTTTGAATGCATCAAAGCTTGCACTGGCTGGAGAAAGTAACACTACGTTTCCTGGCTTTGCTTTTTTGTTTGCTAGTTTTACGGCTTCTCCGCATGTTTTCTACATAGCATATTTCTACTTTTTCTCCATTTTTTGCTCTTCTTGTTGCTTCTTCTATTTTTGTTGCTGTTGGTCCTGTTAATATTAATATTTGTACTTTTTTTGCAATTGTTTCTCCTACTTCTTTATAGTCTAAACCTTTATCTGATCCACCTGCTAATAATATAATATTTTCATCAAATGCGTTTAAACCTGCTATTGTGCTTGCTGGGCTTGTTCCTATTGAGTCGTTATACCATTTAATACCGTTTTTCTCTCTTATAAACTCTAGCCTATGTTCTACTCCATTAAATTCTTTTATGGCCACAATAGCTGTTTCTAAACTTACTAGTGAACTTGTTGCTGCTAATGCTGTACATATATTTTCGTAGTTATGAATTCCTCTTAATTTTATTTCTTCTTTTTTTATTAAGTGTCTTCTAACTCCGTCTTCACAATATTTTATCATTCCATCATTATTATCATATATAAATCCATCTTCTAACTTTTCTTTGCTACTAAAGAATATTGCTTTTCCATTTGCTTCCTTTACAAATTCTCGAGTATATTCATTATCATAATTTAATATAACCATTCCTTTTTCATTTTGATGTTTGAATATGTTTTTCTTTTCTTCTCTGTATTCTTCATATGAACTATGTACGTTTAGATGGTCTGGGAATATATTTGTTACGACACTAATTTGTGGGCTAACATCCATATTAGTTAGTTGGAAACTGCTCATTTCTAAAACTATTATATCTTCTGGTCTCATATCCTTTATTTGCGTAAAAATTGGCTTTCCTATATTTCCACCTAAGAAACATTTATAACCTGCTTTTTTTATTATTTCATATATGATTGATGTTGTAGTTGTTTTTCCTTCGGTTCCTGTTATTCCAATTACTTTGCTTGGTGTTAGTTTTAATACCATTTCAATTTCAGAGGTTACTAATGCTCCTCTTTCTGCCTCTTCCTTTATTTCTTTTCTATATGGCATTACTATTGGGGAACGGAAAATGATATCAAAGCCTTTCAAATTTTCTAGGTTGTTTTCTCCTCCAAAATATTCTATATTATAGTTATTTATCTTTTCTATTATTTCTTTATCTAGTTCATCTTTTACTCTATTATCAAAAACAGATATTTTACAAGCTAAATCATGAAAATAGTCTAAAAGTGGTAAGTTACTTACCCCTAGACCTATAATTGCTATTTTCTTTCCACTAGCAAATTTATTAAATTGTTCTAATTTTTCGTTTTTAAATTCCATTTGTTTTCTCCTTTTATTTGATTTTAGAAGTTATATGTATGATATCCAATGTTAGAATAGCATTATTTATTATATATAGAGTAATCTTTCGTATTGATATATTAAAATAAAAATTAAATGACGATAGCCCGCAGATCGCGGGGGAATACCCCTTGTCTTGGAGGCTTTGATTTTTATTTTAATATATCAATATGAAGGATGAGCTATTTAACACTTGTGATCTGTAGCTTTTCTTCAGCTTCTTTTATGTATTCACATACTTTATCAGTTGACTCTAATGCTGTTTTACATTCTGTAACATCAACTGTTATTGTATTTGGGTATATTTTATAAAATCCTGATTTTTCTTGTAATTCATCCCTTTTAGCAATATGTTCTTTTAGTTCTTCCAAACTTACTTCTCCATTATATTGATTTAACTTTCTTTTTGCCCTTTCTTCTATAGAAGCAGTAATAAAAAAATGATAATCTAAATCAGGATATATTTCCATAAGTGCTCTTCCTGAAACTATTACATTATATTTTTCTTTTAAATTATTTATGATGTTTCTTGCAAAAATAAATAATTCTATGTTATTTGCTATATTACTTGCAACTGATACTGCCATTGATGTTTCTTTATTTTGTAATTTTTCTTCATCAATTTTTTCATTTCCTACATATATTACAGTTTCACTATTTTCAAGTTCTATTTTTACATCTAACTCTTGCATTACTTTTGTAATATCTACATTTTTTAATTCTTTAATATTTTTATTTTTGCTCATGAATGCATATACTATTCCTCTATATAGGTTTCCTCCATGCATAATAACGCTATTAGGAATTTTTGAAAGTAACTCCCTACATATAGAAGTTTTACCACTTCCTACTAAACCTTCTATTCCTATTACTATATTTTCCATATTATCATTCCTTTTTAATTTATATAGGCATTATAACATATTTTTTTAATTTGTAAAATAGATGGTTTTATTTTAATTAAGTTTATGTAATTTGATTTTTGTGGATATATATTTAAGATATATGAATATATACTTATTAACATATTTCCGCTACAAATTTCGACAAAATATATTTATGTATAGATTTTCTAAATTTTGGTCACAATATAATTGTAATAGAAAGGTGGTGCATTTTTATGTCAGAAAAGAATAATAAAAACAATAAAAATAATAAAAACAACCAAAAAAATAATGAAAACAGAAATAACAATAATGAGAACAACAATAATAATTGTAGATAAGAAAAATAACACTCCTACAAAAATTAATTTTGCAGGAGTGTTATTTTATTGTTCTAAAGCTGTTATAAAGCAATATACTGCTATCCAGAACTTATATGTAAAGGATGAGCGAACATATACTTCATAATTTGTAAGCCACATATGTTTATCTTCTGGTGTAATATTTTTATATCTTGAATCTTCATATATTATATATTCAGAAGATAGACTTTTTGAACATATTTCATGTGTCTTTGCCTTATGGCTCTTTTCTAACCGTTTTAATACTTCTTTGCTAGTGCCTCTTGCTAAAACTTTATTAGTATTATCCAAAGGTAAGTCAAAGTCTTCAATATTTTTTAAGGTTACTTTAAGCATTCTTGTTCCTCCCTAATTCCTTTTCAAGTGAATTATTAAATCTCCTTTTTTCATCCTTTATTCTTAAGCATACTATTTTAGGTAGGCTAATGAAGAGACGAAATATATCAGCTAATGCTTCTATTATTAGTTTGATAATTTCAATAGAATCTTTTACTATTGTTCCTTTTTTTAGATATTCTTTGAAGTTGTCAATTATAAGGTAAATCAGCATAAGAATAGTTATGCTACCCATAATTGCAGCAAATCCCACCATGATATTCGTAATGCAAATAGAAAACATACCGCCTTCCAATGAAATTGATAATGGATCCAATATTTGCATAAATTTAATCGTTATACTTCCTATGAAATTTAGTAATACTAACAAGGCTGGTACCCATACAATAAATGAGTAACGTTTTAGAATTACCTTTAACATTGCCTTTCTCCGCTTGTTCTTTGTTTCGTTTGAAAAATTTTTCATATACAAAACCCTCCTTTATACAGTTACTATTTTAAGTTACTTATATTATATTAGCACATTTAACATAATTTAGCAATATATTTAAGTTGACTTTTTATATTCTGCTTTGTTATTTAGTACTATTGATTTTCGCATTGGGGACAGTTCCTAATCTAGCCAGATTATTTTTGTTTTTTGCCTTGAGGTTCTTCTCTATCTTGTTTCAGATTGCGAACCGTCCCCAAAGCTACCCCTAGCTAGTTTAGATATTTCTTCAAAAATTTTCCGGTGTAGCTTTGGTCGTTTCTTGCTATTTGTTCTGGTGAGCCTACTGCTATTATTTGTCCTCCTTTGTCTCCGCCTTCTGGGCCTAGGTCTATTATGTGGTCAGCTGTTTTTATTAGGTCTAGGTTGTGTTCTATTACTATTATGCTGTTTCCTGTGTCTACTAGCCTTTGCAATATGTCTACTAGTTTGTGTACGTCGGCTATGTGAAGACCTGTTGTTGGTTCGTCTAGGATATATAGTGTTTTTCCTGTTGCTTTTTTTGAAAGTTCTGTGGCTAGTTTTACACGTTGTGCTTCTCCTCCTGATAGGGTTGTTGATGGTTGTCCGAAGCTTGATGTAGCCTAAACCTACGTCATATAGTGTTTGTATTTTATTTTTTATTTTTGGTAGGTTTTTGAAGAATTCTAGTGCTTCTTCTACTGTCATATCTAGTACATCTGATATTGTTTTTCCTTTATATTTTACTTCTAATGTTTCTTTATTATATCTTTTTCCATGACATACTTCGCAAGGTACATATACATCTGATAAGAAGTGCATTTCTATTTTTAATATACCATCTCCATTACATGCTTCGCACCTTCCTCCTGCTACATTGAAGCTAAACCTTCCTTTGTCATATCCACGCATTTTTGCTTCATTTGTTCCTGCAAATAAGTCTCTTATAAAGTCAAATACTCCTGTATATGTTGCTGGGTTTGAACGTGGTGTTCTTCCTATTGGTGATTGGTCTATATTTATTATTTTGTCTATGTTTTCTAGTCCTTTTACTTCTTTACATTTTCCTGGTTTTTCATTTGAACCATTTAGGTCTCTTGCTACTGTTTTATATAGTATTTCATTTACTAATGTGCTTTTTCCTGAACCAGAAACTCCTGTTACACATACAAATTGACCTAGTGGGAATTTTACATTTATATTTTTTAGGTTGTTTTGCATAGCACCTTTTACTTCTATCGCTCTACCATTTGATTTTCTTCTTTTTGAAGGGACTTTTATTTGTTTTCTTCCACTTAAATAATCTCCTGTAATTGAGCCCTCTACTTTTTTAACTTCTTCGGCAGTTCCGCTGAGCCATTACTTTTCCGCCATGTATACCTGCTCCTGGACCAATGTCTATAATTTGGTCTGCTGCATACATTGTGTCTTCATCGTGTTCTACAACTAGCACTGTATTTCCTAAATCTCTTAATTTTTTTAGGGTTGCTATTAGTTTGTCATTATCTCTTTGGTGAAGTCCTATACTTGGTTCATCTAGTATATATAGTACCCCTGTTAGGCCAGAGCCTATTTGTGTTGCTAAACGAATACGTTGTGCTTCCCCTCCTGATAGGCTTCCTGCATTTCTTGAAAGTGTTAAATATTCTAGTCCTACATCCATTAAAAATTGAAGCCTTTTATTTAGCTCTTTTAAAATTTGGTCAGCTATCATTGCATCTTTTTTACTTAAAGTTAGGGCATTTAAATAGTCCTTAATTTTATCTATTGACATATCTGTTAATTCGTTTATGTTTTTATCTCCAACTTTTACTGATAAGCTGTTTTTGCTTAGTCTAGCACCATTACAAGTTGTGCAATCACTTTCACTCATATACATTTCATAAAAATCTCTCATTCCTTGAGATTTTGTTTCACTATGACGCCTTTCTAATGTTGGTAAAACACCTTCAAAAGGCTGTGAAAACTTTCTGGTTCCTGCAAATGATGTATATTCAAAGTCTATTACTTCATCTCCTGTACCATAAAGAATCTTTTCCATAAAGTCACGTGGTAGTTTTTTTATTGGAACATCTTTTATTTTTACCCCATAGTGTTTAGCTATACTTTCAAAATACATTTTTGCCATAGTGTCGCCTTTTTTCATAGTACTTGAACCAAAGGCTTTTACTCCATCATATAGTGTTTTGTTTTTATCTGGAATAATTAAATCTTCATCCATTTTCATTAAAAAGCCTATTCCACTACAACTTGGGCAAGCACCATATGGGTTGTTGAATGAGAACATTCTTGGTGTTAATTCTCCTATACTTATTCCACAGTCTGGGCAGGCATAGTTTCCACTATATAGTGTTTCTGTTTTGTTAGTTGCATTCTCTATTATGACTAGTTTTTCTGCATATTTAAAAGCCATTTCAATATCTTCTGCAAGCCTACTTCTTATATCTTCTTTGACCACTAATCTATCTATAATAAGTTCTATATTGTGCTTTTTCTTTCTATCTAGGTTTAAGTCATCTGAAAGCTCGTAAGTTTCTCCATCTACCCTAGCACGTACAAAACCTTCTTTTTGGTAGCCTTCTAGTTGTTTTACAAACTCACCTTTTCTACCTCTAACTATTGGAGCTAAAACTTGAAGTTTTGTTCCTTCTTCTAATTCCATAACCATATCTACTATTTGGTCTACTGTTTGTTTTTGTATTTTTTTACCACAGTTTGGGCAATATGGCACACCTATTCTTGCATAAAGAAGACGGATGTAATCATATATTTCTGTTACTGTACCTACCGTAGAACGTGGATTTTTTGAAGTTGTTTTTTGGTCTATTGATATTGCTGGTGAAAGGCCTACTATAGATTCTACTTCTGGTTTTTCCATTATACCTAAGAATTGCCTTGCATAGCTTGATAGACTTTCTACATATCTTCTTTGACCTTCTGCATACAAAGTGTCAAAAGCAAGTGATGATTTTCCAGAGCCTGAAAGACCTGTTATTACTACTAGCTTGTCACGTGGTATTTCTATATTTATATCTTTTAAGTTATGTTCTTTTGCGCCTTTTATTATTATTTTATCGTTCATTTTTTCCTCCCTAAGTTTCCATTGGGGACGTTTCCAAATGGGAAATCTATCCCTTTTGGGAACATTATACTATATTATTTTATAAAAAACAAGAGTTTGGTAATTATTTCCTAAAAAACCAAAAATCAACCTTATTTAAAGTTGATTTTTGGTTTTGTTTATTTATTATTATTTAATTCTTCATTGATTGCTATTAATTCCTTCATCGTTATATATTGTCTTTCTAGAACTTCTTTTTTAAAATTTATAGTTCTAGTTTTAGAAACAACTATATCTCCAACTTCATTATCATAAGCATCTTGTCTTACATATTTTGTTTCTGTTGTAGGATCTATAAAATATTTTTCGAGTTTTCTTAAAATTTTAATACCAGAATATTCTAATTCTATTCTCCTTGTTGGATCCAAAAGTATAGGTCCTTCAACATATTTAACATTATAGCAATAGTACATAGAACACAAGAATAAGTCATTTAATGGTATTCTAGTATTTAGGAACTTTTCTTGTTTCCGTCTTTCGTTTTTTTCTCTTCTTTTTTCTAAATATTTCTTAATATAATTCATCTTGCATCCTCCTTTTAATTAAAATGAGATTTGTGTACTTATTTATATTATTGTGTATTATATGATTAATTTATGTTAATGTCAATAAATATAATTCAAATTATTGACATATTGTATAATTTTATATC
>CATLDI010000056.1 GCA_949902805.1 uncultured Clostridiaceae bacterium | reverse complement strand
TTTTACTCCATAATTTTCTTTTTGATAAAATTCTATTACTTTTAGCTTAAATTCATTTGAGTATTTAGACATAAAATGAACCCTCCTTATTAAACTTATTTTGTCTAATAATTTGGGTTCACTTCATGTCGACACCTACTTTTTTACTCTCTTACCAAAATAATTTATGTATTTCCTTTAGCACTTTTGATATTTCTAAAACTGTTTTCAAGTTATTTAATATCAATTTCAATATATTTTGCTTTGGTCTCTTTCGTATAGATTGTTCCTTAGATTTTAATGTTACCTTTATCACACCCTTTCAAGGAAGTTTTAAAGTATGCATAATTATATATTGATTATTCATTATTGTAAACAATCTTTATAAAAATCTTTCCATAAATTTCCACCAAAATTAGACATTTTTCTCGCTTGCAATTTGCTATATTATAGTGTAAAATAAGAACATAAATTTAGAAAAGAGGTATTTTATTTTGGAAGATAAAAAGAGAAAATTATATAAAGGTAGAAAACTTGATGACTTTAGAGAGTTGGTTGAAAGATATGAAAATGAGTATTGTGATAAAACTGCATTTACTTATAAAGAAACTCCTAAATCCAAAGATTTTGTAAATATATCTTATTCAAAATTTGCAAGTGATATCAAAAGTTTAGCTACATCTTTAATTCATTTGGGTCTTTCTAAAAAAAGAATTGCTATTATTGCTTCTAACCGTTATGAGTGGTGTGTAAGTTATTTAGCTATAACTACTAGTGATATTGTAGTTGTACCTTTAGACAAATCTCTTCCAGATAATGAAGTTGAAAGTTTAATTAAAAGAAGTGAAGTAGAAGCTATTATATTTGATAAAAAACATATTGATGTACTTAAAAACTTAAAAAACTCTAACACTACTAATTTGAAACATTTAATTTGTATGGATGATACTGAGGATAAAGATGTTACTAATTATTCTGTGTTAGTTTCTAAGGGAAAATCTTTGCTTGAAAATGATGACCAAAAATATAATAATATTAAGTTAGATAATGAGAAAATGTCTATTATGCTTTTTACTTCAGGAACTACTGCAATTTCAAAGGCTGTAATGTTATCGCAGGCTAATATATGTAGTGATATTTATGCACTTTCTCAAATGACTGACATACGAAAAGAAGATATATTTTTATCTTTCTTACCTTTGCATCATACCTTTGAGTCAACTTGTACATTTTTATATGGTACTTCTTGTGGTATTACTGTTGCTTTTAGTGATGGATTACGATATGTTGCAAATAATTTGAAAGAATTTAATATTACTGGTTTTGTTTCTGTTCCTTTAATGCTTGAAATTATGTATAAAAAAATTGATAAGGCAATAGAAGAACAAGGTAAAAAGAATTTAGTAAAAACTATGAGTTCTGTTTGTAACTTTTTATTAAAATTTGGAGTTGATATAAGAAGAAAAGTATTCAAAACTATATTAAATAGCTTTGCACCCAATTTAAGAGTTTTAATTGCAGGTGGTGCACCTATGAGCAAAGATGCAATAGAATGCTTTGTTAATTTAGGCATAAACTTACTTCAAGGCTATGGCTTAACTGAAACTTCACCTGTTCTTGCAGGAGAAAATGATAAATATAAGAAAGCTGGCTCTGTAGGTTTTGCCCTTCCTGGTATAACAATTGAAATAGATAACTCAAATGATGAAGGTATTGGTGAAATAAAAGCAAAAGGTCCTACAATTATGAAGGGTTACTATGAAAATGAAGAGGCAACTAATGAAGTTTTAAAAGATGGTTGGTTCTATACTGGTGATTTAGGTTATATTGATAAAGAAGGCTATTTATTTATTACTGGTAGAAAAAAGGATGTTATTGTTCTTAAAAATGGTAAGAATATTTACCCAGAAGAGCTAGAAATATTAATAAACAAATTACCATATGTTGCTGAAAGTTTAGTATTTGGTATGCCAGATTCTAAAAAAGATGATTTAGTGTTATCTGCAAAAGTTGTTTATAATAAAGATGTTATAGAGGAGATGTTTAAAGATAAAAAAGTTAATGAATATCATGATATTATATGGCAAGATATCAAGGCACAAATTAATAAGCAACTGCCTGCATATAAGTCAATAAAAGATATTATTGTTACAAATGAACCTTTGATTAAGACCACTACTCAGAAAATTAAGAGACATGAAGAGATAAGGAAAATATTAGGAAATTAAAAGGTGGCACAATGCTCGAATAATTTAAAGTATTCTAGCATTTTGCCACCTTTTAATTTCTTATTTAAGTTGTACTTCACGTGATATTGTTCCATATGGTACGTGGAATGTATATCTAACAAGTGTGTTATCCCAACCTAGTCCTAATGTCCATATTGTCCTCTTTGGACTTTTTCTTTCTACTATAAGTTCTGGGATTTTGCAATTTTTGTCTTCCCTTTCAATAATATTTCCTGAAATTGTATCAGTTATATAGTCTTTTACATTGTCTGTATTATCTTCTACGTTTGTTTCATATCTGTATGTATATACATTTTGACCATAAACATTTACATATAAAAGGCCCCTACCTTCTGATACCGTGCTATTTGAAAGACTTACAAGTTCTTTGCTTTCAACCACTTCCCATTCTCCATAATCAGTTACCCCGAATATTCCATATGATATTCCAGCTATACCAATAATTGCCCCTAATAAAAATAGAGGGGGAAAAACGGAAGATAATTATACTCTTTAACTTCTTTTACGAAATTAATAGAACTTTTTAATAATACTATAGCTATAATTGCACTTATTAAAATTAGTAACATATTCGTTTTCTCCTTTTCTTTAATTAAAGACATTGTTTAATAGTTGTATATCTATGTTAAGCCAATATTATAATTGGGGTAAAAAGGAATTTATAATTTTTATTAATACTAATATCAACATAATTTCTATTAATAGTCAAGTATTTTACGCATTTGTTGCATTTTATGGTATCTCTTAATTTTCACTAAACATATGCTTTCTTGTCATTTCCAACAAGTTTAACTTTGTAAACTCTATTACTTGTGTTTTTGAGCGGTCTTTTTTTAAGGCTTGTTTTAAGGTTTCTAAAACTTGTTCTCTGCTTTTGGTTTCTTGCATATCTATGTAATCTATTATTATTATTCCGCCTATATCTCTTAGGCGTAATTGCCTTGCTATTTCACAGCTTGCTTCTTCATTTACTTTTAGTACTGTTTCTTCTAAGTTCTTCTTTCCTGTGAATTTTCCTGAATTTACATCTATTGCTGTTAGTGCTTCTGTTTTATCTATTGTTATAAACCCTCCACATTTAAGCCATATTTTTCTAGCACTTAATTTTTCTATTTGGTCATCTGTGTCATACATATCTAGCAAATTATCTGTTTGTTTTAGTTCAACATTTACTTTGTTACTCTCATCAATGTTTTTTAGTATTCTTTTTATATCTTCAAGCATTTGCGTGTCATCTACAATAACTCTTTGTATTCCATTATCAACAGTATCTAGTAAAATTTTTTCTATTATTGAATCATTTTTGTATAATACTTTTGGAATTTCATTTTCTTTTAAGCTTTCACTTTCTTTTTTTATATCATTCCACTTTTTAATAGTTTGCTCTATATCTTTTTTTATAATATTTTCATCTTTTCCTTTAGCAGCAGTTCTAATTATTAAACCTATATCATCTTTTATAGTTTCTTTAGCAATATTAATTAATCTCTCTCTTTCATTTTCATCTTCTATTTTTTGAGAAACTGTTATAAAATTATCTTTCGGCATAACTACAACAAATCTGCCTGGAATGTGTAGGTCTGTACTTATTTTTGCTCCCTTTAAATTTGTAGCATCTTTTTTTACTTGTACTAAAATGCTAGTATCTTTTTTTATATAGTCTTTTATATTGTATTTATCTAAATCTTCATTTTTATTTCCAGTAACTTTGCTTACTTTTGGAAGTACATCTTTAATGTGAATAAAGGTGTTCTTTTCTTCTCCTATATCTACGAAAGCAGCCTGCATACCTTGCAAAATGTCTTTTACTTTTCCTAAATATATATTACCTTCAAGCCTGTTGCTATCTTCTTTTTCTTCATATAGTTCTTGTAGTTTTCCATCTTCTAGTATAGCTATTATTTTTTTATCTTTTTGTTTTGATATTAGTATTTCTTGCATTGTTTTTCCTCCGTGCTAGTAATATATCATATTTTTATGTAAAATACTAGTATTTCTAGTGAATTTGTGCTATAATTTACTTCGTAACTCGATAATTGTAAATGTTTTATTAAAGGAAGGAGCAAAATTTATGACCTTTATATTTCTACTGATTTGTGTTTTTGCACTTTGGGCAGTCTTTCTTAATAGGATTTCTAATAAGAAAAGTAAAAATGTTACACAATCTTTTTCTAATAACAAAGTTTATCGGAAATTTACAGATCAAGCTGACCCTTCCATTGATGATGTAGTAAAGGATTTTAAACTTTTAGATGATTGATTAATCGAATTTCTTTAGTAAAATGAAACACTCTCATTATTCTATTATGAGGGTGTTTTCTATTTTTTATTTAAGCAATTTCTTCGAAGAACGGGCAATTACTAATCGTCCCTACATCCTCCGTTGATTTCTAATTAAATTTATTCATAGCAATATCTATTCCATTTTTCAACATTTCTATAACCGCTTCTTTTGCCTTTTCTATTCCTTTTTCTAGTTCTTCTTGTTCATCATCTGGAACTGCTCCTATTACATAATTTATCATGTCACCTTCGTATTTTGGCTTTCCTATTCCTACTCGAACACGTACAAATTCTTCTGAGTTTAGTTCCGCTATTACTGATTTCATTCCATTGTGTGAACCACTACTTCCTTTTTTGCGTATTCTAATTAAGCCTGGCTCAATGTCTATGTCATCATATATTACTATAATATTTTCTAATGGTATTTTATAAAAGTTTACAACTTGAACTATTGATTTTCCACTTAAATTCATGTAAGTTTGTGGTTTTAGCAAAATTACCTTTTCGCCTTCTACCATTCCATCTCCACATAACCCATCAAATTTCTTTTTATTTACTTCTATTCCATATTTACTTGATAATTTGTTTATTACATTGAAACCCATATTGTGTCTTGTTTTTGAATACTCTTCTTCTGGGTTTCCTAGTCCAATTATTAAATACATTTTGGCCTCCTATTTTATATTTGACATTATTTAAAAATATGTGTATAATATAAATAGAAAATAAGAAACACAAAGCGTGTTGCCTATGAAAAGATTAAATAAACCATTTCACTCGGTCAAAAGCAGAATGGTTTATTTTTTATTGTCTACGTAGTAACACTAAGATGATGATTACTAAGACAACATTTATAATAGTCATTCCTATTATTCCATAGAACAATAGGTAAGTAATTAATAATAATGCTGATTCTATCATAATACACCACCCCCATATATCAATCTCACAACTTGTAGTCGTGGAGTAGTATGTAACATCAAAGAGGCAAAGGAGGCAACACACTCTACTTATCTCATTTTCTATTTTTATACTATATAATATTTATTTTATAAAAACAAGCGAACAAATTAAATTTTGTATTTTTTCCATTTGCTTCCCAAAAGGGACATAGTTCCCATTTGGATAAGTTAGCTGTTCTAGTGAAACTAGTTACAGATAACTTAATCAGAGATAACGTCCCAATGGGAACTAGTTAATCAAGCTTTTTAATTCTTCTTCACTAAACTCATATTTCTTATTACAAAAATGACAAACTGTTTCTGCTTTTTTGTCTTCTTCTATTATTTTTTGTAATTCTTCTTTTCCTATTGTTTGTATTCCTCTTGCCATTTTTTCTTTACTACAATTACATTCATATTTTGGTGTTTTTTCTTCTTGTTTTAAAGTTTGTATGTCTATATCTCCTGTTATGTCTTTTGCTATGTCTAATAAGCTCATGTTTTCTTCTAACATTTGGCTTATTGGTTTTGCTTCTTTTAGGCGGTTTTCTAGTATAAATAGCTCATCTTCTGTTGCATCTGGCATGGCACTTACTATGAAACCTCCTGCTTTTTTTACTCCGTCTTTATTTACTAGAACTCCTAATGCTACTGCTGTGCTTTTTTGCTCTGATGTGTAGTAGTAGTTTGCAAAGTCCTCTGCTATTTCTCCTGATACTAGTTTTGACATTCCTATGTATGGCTCTTTTAATCCTATATCTTTTATTACATATAGAAAACCTTCATTTCCTACTGCTTTCCCTACATTTAGTTTTCCATCTTCTCTTAATGTAACTTCTACTTGTGGGTTTGCTACATAGCCTCTTACTTTCCCGTGTGCTGTCTGCTGTTACTGTTATTGCTCCTATTGGTCCATTTGCTCTTATTTGTAGCGTTACACTATCATCTTCTGACTTAAATCCACTTGCCATTAGTAGCCCCATAGTTAAAACTCTTCCAAGTGTTGCTGTTGCTACTGGGCTTAAGTCATGTACCTTTCTTGCTTCTTCTACTAAGTTTGTAGTTTCTACACATGTTATATTTATTTTTCCGTTATATGCTAAAAATTTTTGTATTTTGTCCACTTTATTTCCTCCTTTAAATATGCCCCTATTATACCATAAATAAATCCCTAAATCAAACTATTTCTAGTCTTGTTTAGAGATTTATTAAATATTGCACTTATTTTTTATTTCCTTTTTTTATACCTTTTATAAGCGTTCCTGCAATACCATTTTCTACAACTCCTTTTAAGGTATCTCTTATATCTATACCTAGTACATCATCTACAGTATTAATTGCCCCTTTAATTTTATCTGTTCCACGCTCTTTAATGGTCGTTCCTGTAATTGTATCTATAATTTTTTTTACAAATTTATTTGCTTTGAATATATCATAAAATGAAATTTTTATATTTTTATTAATAGTTTGAATACTTACCTCGGCACCTTTTTGCCCGATTTGTACCTTATCATTATAAATTTTAATATCTTCTAGATTTATAATATCAATAAGTTCTTTTTCTTTTTTTAATATTCCTTTTTCTTTTTCAAATATTATTTTTTGTGAAGTCAAAGTTAGCTGTAAATTACCTTTAAACTCACTGTACTTTACAGTATCTTCATATAAAATTACTTCATTTAATTTTAATTCATAATTTTCCATAAATTCCCCCTATATTATTATTTCATAATAGACTTTGCAAATTTTGCGAATTTTTAATACTTTACCCTTTTCTAATATTATAACGCAAAAGACAGATAAATTTCAACTATTTATCTGTCTTTTATATTGTTATAAAATTAATATTTTTTCATAATTTTTTGAATATATAATTCGTATGGATTAGAATTTATATGAGTTGTTATATAAGCTATTCCTGACATATCTTTTATAGCTTCTACTATTGTTTTAATTTTCGTATCTGTTTTTATTTCAATAGAATCAAGTATAGGGTTATTTTGATTATTATAACCATTTAATAAATTTTCATTTTCTACTAGATTATTTTTGATTTTCTCAAAGGCTTTATCTTTTGAAACATATTCAAGTTCTATATTATCACTTTCTTCAATTATTCTATTTTTTATATTTTCTATTCCTTGTTCTGTTATATCATCT
>CATLDI010000055.1 GCA_949902805.1 uncultured Clostridiaceae bacterium | reverse complement strand
TTAGTTACAGAATTAAAAGCTTATATTGGCGAAGATTAAAAC
Source organism: uncultured Clostridiaceae bacterium (assembly GCA_949902805.1). Lineage (GTDB taxonomy): Bacteria > Bacillota > Clostridia > TANB77 > CAG-508 > UMGS1663. Next base: position 8,092 of record CATLDI010000055.1, on the reverse strand, counting down.
AAATTAGCTAGTACTATTAACGTACTAGCTAATTTGTTTTAGTCTTATTTTAAATCTATCTTTATTTCCTTTTCTTCTTTTAATACTATTTTACCATATTTAACCCCACACTCATCAAATAGTTTTCTTGAAGCTACATTATTCTCTTCATTTTTATATTTATCTGATAAGTATATTACTTGTTTTACTCCCGCTTGTATTATTATTTTTGCGCACTCATTACATGGGAATAAGTCTACATATATTTTTGAGTTTTCTAAGTCCTTTTTACTTCCTCTATAATTTAGTATTGCATTTAGTTCTGCATGGCATACATATGGGTATTTTGTGTTTAGGTTCTCTCCTTCACGTGACCATGGGAACCTGTCATCATCAAAGCCATTTGGTGCTCCGTTATAACCTATTGATAATATTCTATTGTCATTGCTTACTATACATGCTCCTACTTGTGTTGAGGGATCTTTGCTTCGCATTGCTGATAATTTTGCAATTGCCATAAAATATTCATCCCAATTAATGTAGTTTTCTCTCTTTTTTCCTAAATTGTTTTCCATTTTTTATCACGTTCCTTTCTTTATTATTTTTTCTTATTTAATTCACTTAAAATATATTTTTTTGTAATATTAAGAAGGGCGTAATTTAAGTAAATGCTCTTAGGTATTCCTTTTATATAAGCCCCTACACTTTCTCCTTAAAAAGGTATATTTTCTTTTAGTGCAAAAAACGGAGAATTTATACATTAATTATTTGCATTTTTCCTCCGTTTATTTTTTTATTTAATTATTGTATTTGTGTACTATAGTTTTGCATTAACCAATTGTAGTAGTTAAATGGTTCTACTGTTTCTGGCATACCATAATCTACTCCATATGTTTCTACTCTTATACTTTTTATAACTGGTTTTTCTTTTGGTGTATCTGAAGATATTTGTGTTCCATTCTCATCCTTTGGTGCTTCCTCACCTTCTTTTAAATCAGTATCTCTGTAAAATACTTCTACATTTGCAATTTTATCTACTACTTCTATTCCTTCTATTACTTTTCCGAAACCTGCATACATTCCATCTAAAGATGTTTGATCCTTATGTACTATAAAGAATTGTGAACCTGCTGAGTTGTAGCCTTCTTTAGCTTTATTTATACTACTATAGTCTGAGCGAGCCATTGCTATAACTCCTCTTTCTAGTTTTAAAGTATTTTTGTATTTATTTGCAATAAATTCACCCTCTATTGCATAGTTTTCACTTGATAAGTTTTCATCTAAATCTTTTAAAGTAGGTGTTCCTGTACCGTTTCCAGATTTATCTCCACCTTGTATCATGAAGTCTGGTATTGTTCTGTGGAATGTTAAATTATCATAGAAACCATTATTAGCTAATTTTATAAAGTTTGTAACTGTATTAGGTGCTTGGTCTGGGTATAGTTCTACCTTTATAGTTCCATAGTTTTCCATTTCTATTGTTGCTACTGGATTTTGTGGTTTGAATGTTCCCTTTCTATATATCCCATAGCCTAAAAAAGCTATTGCCACTATAACTGCTATTATTGCAATTATCATAATTATTGTTAATATTTTGTTTTCTTTCATTTGTATTACCTTCCTTTCAAACTCGAAGAGTTTTTACTATTCACTCTTCATTATTCATTAAATCTATTTCTTCGAAGTATGGGCGATTACACTAACGCATAAGGTGGATTATTTTACACCTTAATATCAATTTTACGATATCAAGTTATCAAACACAAACTGCTCTTGCATTCTTCTTAAAGACTGTTTTATTGTTCTTGCTCTTACTTCCCCTATACCTTCTACTTCGTCTAACTGAGGTATATCTGCAACTAATATATGTTGGAAAGATTTAAAAGATTTTACTAAGTTATCTACTATATTATTTGGCATTCTTGGTATTTTATTAAGTACCCTATAACCTCTAGTATAAACTCCAACTTCATCATAGTTATCAAAATCTGCATAACCTAAAATTCTTGCCATTACCTGTGAATTGTTAAGTTCTTCATGTGATAAGCTTTTTATTTCTTTTAATACCTTTTCAGAAGTTCTTTTCTTTCCTGGTGCAATATAATCTTTAATTATTAATAACTCTTCTTTTTCTAAGCCTCCCATTAGTTCTTCTAGTTGCATTTCCAAAAGTCTACCTTCTTCTCCTAGTTCGTCCATAGCTTTTTGAACTTCATCTACAACTTTCATAACCATTTCGGCTCTTTGAATTGCTACTATAACATTTTCCAAAGTAACAATATCATTAAATTCATATTCATTCAATATATTAAGTTTTTCATCAAATACCTTTTTATACTTTTCAGCAGTTTGAAGTGCTTGGTTTGCCTTTGATATAACTTTGCTTGTATCTTCTAATACATATCTATCATAACCTTTAAACACAGTTATAATATTTCTTCTTTGAGAAATACTAATAACAATTTCACCAGTTTGTTTAGCAGTTCTCTCAGCAGTTCTATGTCTTGTTCCAGTTTCAGTTGTTGAAATATCTGAAAATGGTATCAGCTGAGCATTTGCATATAAAATTTTTTTCAAATCTGCACTCAAAATAATAGCACCATCCATTTTAGCAAGCTCATATAATCTGGATGGAGTATAGTCAATATTTAAACTAAAACCACCATCAACAATATCTAGAACTTGTTTACTATCGCCAATTACAATAAGGGCACCTGTTTTTGCCTTCAAAATATTTTCTAGCCCATGTCGTATAGGAGTACCTGGTGCAATAAGTTTTAAAACCTCAGTAATCATATTTTTCTCCCTTGCCCATTTGAGACGCGTTATCTGTAACTCGCTATGCTCGAACAACTAACTTATCCTTTTTGGTAATCTGTCCCTTTGGGACATTTTATTGTATATTTTTTTCCAATTAAGAATATATTTTTCTATTTTTGCATAACTTAAGCTATTTATATATCCTAAATTGGAATTTATTTATTATTTTAATATTCTTAATGCTTCATCGATATTCTTCACGCCTATTATATCTAATTTAAACTTATCTTTCAATAGTTTTTTGTTATTTTCTGGTATTATACATTTTTTAAATCCTAATTTTTCTGCTTCTTTTAGTCTTTTTTCTATCATATTTACACTTCTTACTTCTCCTGTCAAGCCTACTTCACCTATTGCTACTAAGTCAGTTGGTATACTTATATTTTTAAAGCTTGAGGCTACTGCAAGTATTATTCCTAAATCTATTGCTGGCTCCTGAATTTTTATTCCACTTACTACGTTTAGGTAAATATCTTGTGAGCCAAGTAGCATCTTTGCCTTCTTTTCTAATACTGCCATTAAAAGTGTAAGTCTATTATAATCCACACCATTTGCTGCTCTTCTTGGCATTCCAAATACTGTTTGAGAAGTTAATGCTTGAAGTTCTATCATAAGTGGTCTTGTTCCTTCAATACTTGCAACAATAACTGAACCTGCTGGGTTATCATCTCTTTCTGAAATAAGTATTGATGATGGATTTGAAATTTCTACCATTCCTTCATTTCTCATTTCAAACATTCCTATTTCATTTGTTGAGCCAAACCTATTTTTTACTCCTCTTAGAACTCTATATGAAAAATATCTTTCTCCTTCTAAATATAAAACAGTATCTACCATATGTTCTAAAACTCTTGGTCCTGCTATATTTCCTTCTTTTGTTACATGGCCTATAATAATTGTTGTAATAGCTTGCTGTTTACAAATCTTCATAATTCTTGCAGTAATTTCTCTAACCTGACTGACCGTTCCAGCAGCTGAAGAAATTTCATCACTATACATAGTTTGGATAGAATCAATAATAACTAATTTAGGATTCATCTCCTCAATAGCCTGTGAAATAACGTCAATATCAGTTTCTCCCAAAAACATTATATCCTCATTTTTTATATTTAGTCTATCTGCACGCATTTTAATTTGTTCAGCAGATTCCTCTCCTGAAACATATAATACTTTGCCTTCACCTTTCATTTTATCGCAAATTTGAAGAATTAAAGTAGATTTACCAATACCAGGCTCACCTCCGCAATAATACAAGTGAACCTTTAACAATTCCTCCACCTAAGACTCTATCTAATTCACTAACACCAGTAGAAGTTCTAACTGCTTCCTTTCCTTCAACACTATTTAACATAGAAGGTTTAGCACTTTTAGTCTTCTTATCACTTAAAAAGCTTCCATCTGATGCCTTAGCTAATTTTTCCTCATAAAAACTATTCCATTCATTACATGCTGGGCACTTACCAAGCCACTTAGCCGACTCGTAACCACAGCTATTACATACAAAAACTGTTTTCGTTTTAGCCATTTTTCTTGCTCCTTCCCAATTAGGGACAGTCCCCAATTGTCCCATTTTCCCAATTGGGGACTGTCCCTAATTGGGAAAAAAGAACAATTTGTACCACCCCTTTATTTTTATTCTACTTTCTTTGCTTTTCCTAATACTTTTCTGTTAATTCCTGTTACTCTTGATAATTGATTTATTGATATATATGGTATGTTTACTATTTCTTTTAATAGTTCTATTATTTTTTTGTTATTATATTGTTGTATATTTTGAATATTATCCATTTTTAATTTTTCTTTTAATGCCTCTATTAATTGTTCATCTGTTAGTCTTGTTTGTAATTCATATTCTATTTCATCTGAAAGTTTATTTTCTTTATTTTGTTTGTGATATCCTTTAAATTTCTTTAATGCTATTTCTTGATTTTCGTCTAATATTTTAAAAAATGTATCTATATCTACTATTGAATTATCATTATTTATATATTCATTGTAACTGCTCCATTCGTAGTTTTCTCTTTTCGCTATATGTGCTTTTTCTGGATTTTTATGGATATATCTAATAGTACTTTTAAAATAATTTTCATCTTCTATTATTTTATTAAAATATCTATCTTGAAATAAATGACCTACTCTCTCATATTTTTTATTGAAATAACTAACATATCTTGTTTGTAAACTATTCATTATAGATGGCAAATTAAATTCTTTATCACGAATTACCACATGTACATGATTTGGCATTATCACAAATGCATATAATTCATAATGATATTTTTCTTTTGTATTCAATATTTCATTTATAAATTTAGATTTATCTTGTTTATCTATAAATATATCTTGCTTATTAACTCCACGTATTACTATGTGGTTTACTCTTTTAATTCCAAATTTTCTTATATTTCGGGGCATTCAAGCTCACCTTGCCTTTCATTATATTAGATTTGCTCTCTGCCCCCTTCGAGAACATATTAGGACTATATCATATTTTTACTAATAATGCTATATATATTTTAAAAAATTCATAATTTTTTCACATTATGTTGCTTATATATTTTTATAGCATTATAAAAACAGGATATTTATTTTTTAATACCCTGTCCCAAATTGTCCCATTTGTCTCAATTAGGGACTGTCCCTAATTGGGACAAATACCACTTTGCAAATTCTTCCATTGAGTCTATTGATTCATATTTTTTTCTATTTGCTCTTTCTTCTTCTGTCATTTGTGCCAGTGTTTTTTCGTATCCTGCTGGTATGAATATATACCATAAGTCTGACCATTTTTTGTCTGTATCGTTTCCTAATATTTCGTTTGATATTGTTCCTTCGTGTCTTCCCATGAATTGATGTAGTTCTTTTCCATCATAGTATGATAAACATTCTGTGAATCGGCATCTTCTATTTTGTTTTCCTTGCATTAATTTTAGGATTCCTTCTATTCCTATTGTATCTAGTGCAAAGTTTACGAATGCTCGTGGGAAGCCTTCTAAAGAGTCTATCCAGAAGCCACAGTCTAGTGATATACATGGTTTTTGTACTAGTTTATAGCTTTCTTCCACTTTGTATTTTGAAATGTATTTTATATCGTCACTTCGTGGTTCTTCTAGTTCGTATTCATAAGTTTTGAAGTTTACTCCTTTTAGGTGCTTTTTGGCTGATTCTATTTTTCCTTTGTTGTGTGTTACAAATATTACTTCTTGCATTTTTTATCCTCCCTATTGTTATTTTTTTATAATATATTTTTTAACTCTAATAGTTCTTGTATTTCATAGGTTGCTTTATATTCATTATTTAGTTCTTTTTTAGGGTTAAACCAACAAGTATCTATTCCATTTTTTATTCCTCCTAGTATGTCTTTTTCTGGTTCATCTCCTATTATAAGCATTTCTTCTTTTTTATAGTTGTTTGTTTTATTGAAAAATACTTTAAAAAATTCGTCATGTGGTTTCATATGTCCCGCTTCTTCTGCTGAAAATGTTTCTTTTATATATTTTAGTGCATTTATTCTTTCTAATTTATCTTTAACTGCCTTTGTTGGACTATTTGTTATTATATATATTTCATACCCTTTTTCATATAGATACTGTAAAACTTGTGTTGAATTTTTTATTGGTACTATTTTTTCTTTTAGATATTCTATATATGTATTATTTATTTGTATTGCCTCTTCTATAGAGATATTTTTAAAGTATTTTATAAACCTTTGTGCTCGTACCCACTCAGTTCTTTCTTCTAGTGTTTTAAATTCATAAGGATCTTTTATTTTTCCTCCTGCTCTATCTTTCCAAAATTGATTGTCTAGATTTATAAATTCGTTTAATTTTTCTTCTGCTACTTTTTCATTTCTTTCTATTAATACTTTTCTTATTGCATTTTTTCTGTTTTCGTCATCATCTACTAAGGTGTTATCTAGGTCAAATAATAATTTTTTATATTTTTTGTACATAAAAATTTCCTCCTTATATGATATATTTTATCATATATTGAGGAAATATGTATGTCACAATTTCTTTTTTATATAGTAGGAAATTTCTCCTAGTAGGAGAAATTTCTGTACTAGATAATTATGACGAGCCTTAGATTTTCTTAAAATTTTCATTTGTTAGAAAATCTTAGGCTCGTTTTTTTATTATTATTTTGTCATCATAGTTTTCTTCTAATACTTTATAATTTACGATATCCTCTAATTTGAATAATCGTATTTCTTTTCTTAGTTCACAAAATGCAGCTACATACCATTTATCTATGTAACAAAAAAGTTCTGCGGGATGTATTATTCTTTTTGTTATTCCTGAATTAATTGATTTATATTCTATTTCTATTTTGTTTCTATTTTTTATGGCTTTTTTCATTATAATATACATTTCTTCTTTTACTATGTTCTCTAGTTTTAGGAAATTGTTTTCTTTGTCTATTTGATATCCACCATATTTTCCAGTAACTGAATTTATATATATTCCTGCTTGTTCTAATTCTTGCTTATAACTTCTTACCCTTCTTTGTGATACTTCTAGTTTTTGTGCTAAGCTTTGTATACTATGTATATTTTCATCTTTTAATATTTGTATCATATTTAGCATATTGGCTATTTTACTCATTTTTTTATCACCTATTATTATTTTAGCATATATTTAATTATAAATCCAATTGTTCAATCATTTGCTCATAGATATTCGAATTATTTTTTATACTTTCATTTACATTTATCTCATAATCTTTTACTATACAATGAGAATTTTCTTCGTCAAAAAATTCTCTTACATTCACACCACCTAGTGCTTCCATTGTTTTCCATGAAGCAGGATTATCCTTATCTGCATCCATTAAAACTTTATCAATTTTGTATTCTTGGCAAACTTTTAAACCTAAATATAGGTTTATTTTATTATAACCTTTTCCTCTTTCTGTAGGTCTTATACTATAACCGATATGTCCACCAAATTTTTTGAGTTTTTCATTTAAAGCTAATCTTATATTTATCATACCAATAATTCTATTATCACTACTTCTAATAAGAAAGTATGTTCTTGCTGGTACTTTTTCCTCATTTGCTATTCTTTTATAATCTTCTTGTAATTTATCTAACCATCCCTCATAGTTATCTAAAAATCTTTGCAATCCACCAGTACCATGTATATCAGACTTAAATTCGTAGAACTCTTTTATATAAGCAATAGCTTCTTCTTTTCTATTTATACTTGGAATTTCATAATAAAATTTTTCCATTGTCCTACCTCCTTATTTTATATATTTTTATTCCTAATATAATTTCCTTCAAATTCACTTG
>CATLDI010000054.1 GCA_949902805.1 uncultured Clostridiaceae bacterium | reverse complement strand
GATTATTATAATAATAAAAGGATAAAGGGCAAATTAAAAGGAATGAGCCCTGTACAATACAGAGTTCATTCCCAAGTTGCCTAGTACCTAATCAAAAAATGTCCAATTTTTTGGGTTCAGTACAGTTTTATATGCTACTAGAGAAATATTGTAATAAACTAAATAACAAAATAATAACAACAATATTTTCAATAATATATATATTAGGCTATCCTCTAAATGCATGGATATCAGGCTTCCACTATTTAATACTAGGAATATTATTTGTAGAAACTATTATATACCTAATAAAAGAAAGCGAAAATTTAAACTTTGGCTATACACTAATAGCAACATTTCTATTAAACTTTGGTTTGATATTATCATATTCACTATTTTGTCCATTTGTATATTTAGCAGAGTTTATATATTATATATATAAATATACAAAACATAAAAATAAAGTTAAGTTATTCTTATTAACACTTGTAACACTTATATTACCAGGAATAATAGGCATTGCATACTTAATATTACCATCACTAGGAAAAGTAGGAGGCTATATAGCACTAGAGGGGTGGTTATATAAAAATATGTGGTCAAACTTTATATTATTTATGCCATTTACTATATACTACATATATATAAATATAAAGAATAAAGAGCTAACTTTTGAAAATGTAGTATTTTCATTATTACTAGTATATATGGTTATATTATTTATAGGAACTAAAATGGAAAAATGTTCAGAGTATTATTTCTATAAAAACTATTACATATTGTGGATACTTATGCTATATTCAAACATTAAAGGAATGTTAGAGCTAGCAAAAGAAAATAACACCAAATATATATTAATCATTTATACAACAATATATTTAATAATATTTGGAATTAATTTATATTATAATAGAACTTATGTAACAAATGAAAACAATGATAGTTTAAATAATACTATGGAAATATTTACATTTAATAAAACAATGATAGAAGCAAAAGATGCACAATTTATGAGTTATGATGAATTACAACTTTTAAAAGAAATGGAAAATGTAATAGAAGATAAATGGCAAAAGGAAAATAACATATTATTGGTAACTAACCCGAATGAGGAAAGATGGATACAATCATTAACAGGCTATATAAATATATTATTTGATGATAAAGCATATGCAATAAAAAATTTAAAAGAAGAAAATTACAAATATATAGTAACATTTGAAAATAAAAAAACTTATAAAGATATAGAACAATATATAAATAAAGAAAATATGAAAATTATATATGAAAACGAAATAGGAAAAATATATGAAAAGGAGAAATAGATGAAACTATTATTACATACTTGTTGTGCACCATGTAGTGTATATTGTATAGATTCTTTAAGAGAGGAAGGGATAGAGCCAACTGTATACTGGTACAACCCAAACATACACCCATACATGGAATATAAAGCAAGAAGAGATACATTAAAAGAGTACACAAAAAGTATAGAAGTAAATTCTATATTTGAAGAAGAATATGGCTTAGATAAATTTTGCAAAAACGTAATAAATAACCTACAAACAAGATGTATAGATTACTGCTACAAAGTACGTTTAGAGCAAACAGCTAAATACGCGAAAGAAAATGGCTATGACACAATATCAACAACACTACTAATAAGCCCATACCAAAAACACGAGGAATTAAAAGAGTTAGGAGAAAAAATAGCAAAAAAATATGGACTACAATTCCTATACAGAGATTTTAGAGTAGGCTTCAGAGAAGGACAAGCAAAAGCACGAGAACTAGGCTTATATATGCAAAAATATTGTGGATGTGTATTCTCAGAAGAGGATCGTTATGCCAAACAGATAGAGAAAGATAAAAATAAGGAGAAAACAAATTTTGAGTAGATTATTATTAGTAGATGGAAACAGTATAATGAACAGAGCCTTTTATGGAATAATGGGTTCTAAAATGTTAATGACAGCTGACGGAACATATACAAATGCAGTATATGGCTTTTTAGCAATTTTATTTAAAATAGAAGAAGACTTAAACCCAGACTATATAGCAGTAGCTTTTGACCTAAAAGCTCCAACAGCAAGACACAAAATGTACGAAGGTTACAAAGCCACAAGGCACGGAATGCCAAATGAGTTAGCACAGCAAATGCCTATAATAAAAGAAATATTGAGAAATATGAATATAACCATAATAGAAAAAGAAGGCTATGAAGCAGATGATGTATTAGGAACATTAGCAAAAAGAGGAGAAAAAGAGGGATTAGAAGTAACAATTCTATCAGGAGATAGAGACACATTCCAATTAACATCAGACCATATAACAGTAAGAATACCACGAACAAAAGCAGGGAAAACAGAAGTAGAAGATTTTGATAGAAATAAAGTATTAGAAGTATACGGCTTAGAGCCAGAAAAGCTAATAGAAGTAAAAGGACTTCAAGGAGATACTTCAGACAATATTCCAGGAGTACCAGGGGTAGGAGAAAAAACAGCATTAAGCATAGTAAAAGAATATGGAAGCATAGAGAACCTTTATAAAGAAATAGAAGAAGGAAGAGCGTTAAGTATAAAAGGTAAAACAAGAGAAAAAATAATAGAAAACAAAAACCTAGCTTATCTTTCAAAAGAATTAGGGACAATAAACATTAACGTACCAATAGAAGAAACAATAGAAAGTTTAGCAAAAAAAGGATGGAATAGAGAAGCAATTTCAGAAAAATTTAAAGAATTAAAATTTAACAGGTATATAGAAAGATTTGACCTAAATAATAGTGAAAACATAAATGAAACTAATAATAAAGAAATAAAAGAACTATTTGAAATAATAGAACTAGATAATCAAAGTAAAGAAATAGAAGAACTAATTAATAAAATAAAACAAAATAAAGAAATAGTATATTATTTAGATAAAATAGAGAATAAAAATAGTACTAATATAATAAAAAAAGAAATAACATCAATAAGCATAATACAAGAAAATAAAGTGTATTATATTAATAATGTAAATTTAGAAAAATTGAAAGAAATATTTGAAAGTAACGAAATAAAAAAAGTAAGTTACAAATTAAAAGAAGACTATGTAATACTAAAAGAACATGGAATAACAATGCACAATTTAAATTTTGACGTAGAAATAGCAGCATATTTATTAAACCCAACAGCAAGCAAATATATGATAGAGACTTTAGCAAACGACTACTTAGAACTAGACAAAAATGAATATATGTCAAAAAATGGAGTAGAAGAAAAACAAGATAAACAAATAAATTTATTTGACACAAATACTGAAGAAAAAGAAGATGGAAAAAAATATGAAGTATCATTTATAACATATGTAATAAATGAGTTAAAGAACTTATTAACCAAAAAACTAGAAGAACAAAACATCTTAAAATTATTCAATGAAATAGAAATGCCACTTGCCGAAGTTCTTGCAAAAATACAATATGAAGGAATGTATATAGATAAAGAAGAACTAATAGCATTTGGAGAAGAACTAAAAGCAGGAATAGAAGAACTAACAAAACAAATATATGAACTAGCAGGAGAAGAATTCAATATAAATTCAACACAGCAACTAGGAAACATACTATTTGAAAAACTAAACCTAACAACTTCAAAAAAGACCAAAAAAGGATACTCAACAGATGTAGATGCACTAGAGAAAATAAGAAAAGAACATCCAATAGTAGAAAAAATACTAGAATATAGAAGCTTAATGAAACTAAATTCAACATATGTAGAAGGAATGCTACCATATATAAATGAAAAAACAAAAAGAATACACTCATACTTTCACCAAACAGTAACAGCAACAGGAAGAATAAGTTCAACCGAACCAAACCTTCAAAACATACCAACGAGAATAGAACTAGGAAAACGCTTAAGAAAAGTATTCAAACCAAAAGAAGGATATGTATTCATAGATGCAGACTACTCACAAATAGAACTAAGAGTACTAGCCCATATATCACAAGATGAGCACATGCTAGAAGCCTTCAAAAAAGGAGAAGACATCCACAAACAAGCAGCCTCAAAAGTACTAGGGATACCAATAGAAGAAGTAACCAAAGAACAAAGAAGTAATGCAAAAGCAGTAAACTTCGGAATAGTATATGGAATAAGCGACTTCGGACTAGCAGAACAACTAGGAATACCAAGAAAACAAGCAAAAGCATATATAGAACAATACCTAGAAAAATACAGCGGAATAGATAAATTCATGAAAGAAATAGTAGAAGAGACAAAAGAAAAAGGCTATGTAGAAACACTATTTAATAGGAGAAGATATATACCAGAACTAAGCTCAAACAACTATATGGTGCGCCAGTTTGGAGCAAGAGCCGCAATGAACACCCCAATACAAGGAACCGCTGCAGACATAATGAAACTAGCAATGGTAAACTTAAACAAAGCCCTACAAGAAACCAACCTAGACGCAAAAATAATACTTCAAGTCCACGACGAACTAATACTAGAAGTAAGTGAAAAAGACAAAGAACAAGCAAAACAAATGCTAAAACAATGCATGGAAAATGCCGTACAATTAACAGTTCCACTAGAAGTAGAAGTATCAGAAGCAACCAACTGGTACGAATGTAAATAGAAGTCAGAAATTTTGAGAGACTCTTCGAAGAAATTCCTCTGAACTTCCGACTTCTGAACTCTGACTTCTAACATCCAAACAAAAAAGGAGAACACAAAATTTGAAAAAGAAAACAAAAATTCTAATAATACTATCAATAATAATAAGCATAATGATATTATTATTTGGGATACTAAAGATACAAAATTTCATATTAAAAAAGATATATAAAACACAATATTCTGAATACGTATACAAATATTCCGAACAAAACAACATAGACCCACTACTAACCTTCGCCATAATAAAAGCCGAAAGCAACTTCAACCGAAACATAAAATCAAAAAGTGGCGCAATAGGCTTAATGCAACTAATGGAAAGTACAGCCCTAGAAGAAGCAGAAGAAGTAAACGAAGAAATAGTAGTAACAGAAAGCCTATACAATCCAGAAGTAAATATAAAAATAGGAACAAAATACTATGCGAAGCTAATGAAAAAATACGATAATTATTTAGTAGCTCTAGCTGCATATAATGCAGGAATAGGAAATGTAGACAATTGGATAGAACAAGGGATAATAAAACAAGATGGCTCAGACATAGAAAACATACCCTTCAAAGAAACAAACAACTATGTAAGAAAAATAGTAAGAGACTACAAAATATATCAAGAACTATATATAAAAGAAAAAAGATAATCCATGAATAAAATCATGGATTATCTTTTTTTATATTACTTGCAAAATATAAAAAGAATTAATAGTACGTACTCCATAGATAGAAGACGTAATTTGATTAACTTCTGTAATTTCAGAAGAATTACTAAAATACTCCCAAACATCTTTTGAATGATTATATCTTTTAAAACAAAAGATGCTAGAACCCACATTAGGGATACAAGCTGAAATTGCCAAGTAAGCAGGAACTGATGCATCTACTTTTAAATGTGTAGAAAAATTCCCTTTAATATTTTGTGACATATGGTATCCTCCTAAAATTATTTATTTGTTGGATATGTGCTATAAAACACACAATAATGAATAGTTACAATGTAATTATTTTACAACAATTAACATAAAAAGTCAACAGCTAATTACTTATTTATTAAATAATCTAAATTATATAGTCACAATTCAATAATAAATTTTTTTATAATGTAGGGGTCGCAGTTTTCAGCGACCCGTTCTTCGAAAGAACTACCCACTCTTAAATTTATATATTCAATATTATTGGAAACATAGGTGTCTTGACGCCAACTGGGTCGCCCATGGGTCCGACCCCTACAGTACATATTTTAAAGTTAACTGTGAATTGAAACTATATATTTAAAAAACATCAAATTAATAAATTATGTTATATACAGCACAGTAATCATAATGTGTGACAAAATAATTAAATAGGTTTTCATAAAGAATTACAAAAAAACGAATGTGAACAAAGCGTGTCTTGAATGTGTTGAAAATAGGTTATCAACAAAGTTATCCACAGTATCCACAAAAATTATTTTTTTGAATAATGTAAACAAATATTACAAAAACAGTAAACATAAGAAAAATGCCTGAAATAAAATTGTAACAATTATGTAATATAAAACAATAAAATATGCCTTTTGAAATGAAATTGAAACATAAACAGAAAAAACAACAAAAAAATACAAAAAATATTGAAATAAAATTTGTAATATAGTAATATTATTGTAATAAAAGGAGGAAGAAAAAATGGAAGCAAAAATTATAGGAGAATCATTACCAGTAGTAACATGTAAATTAAAAAAAGGAGAATCAGTAGTCACAGAAAGTGGAGGAATGAGCTGGATGGATGAAGGAATAAAAATGTCTACATCAACAAACGGAGGAATAATGAAAGGCCTAGGAAGAGCATTAGCAGGCGAATCATTATTCATGAATACATATACAGCAGAAAAAGATGATGTAGAAATAGCATTTTCATCATGTTTCCCAGGAAGAATATTAGAATTTGACTTAAGTGATGGAGAAACAATAATAGCTCAAAAAAGAGCATTTTTATGTGCAGAAAGCTCAGTAGACATATCAATGCATTTTAGAAAAAAATTAGGAGCAGGTTTCTTTGGAGGAGAAGGTTTCATAATGCAAAAAATAACAGGGCCAGGAAAAGTATTTTTAGAAATAGATGGAGAAGTAGTAAAGAAAGAACTAAAAGAAGGCGAAAAACTAAAAATAGATAATGGATATGTAGCAGCAATGACAAAAGGAGTAGACTTAAGTATAGAAACAGTACCAGGATTAAAAAATATAATGTTTGGAGGAGAAGGTCTATTCTTAACAACATTAAAAGGACCAGGAACAGTATGGCTACAATCAATGCCAATATCAAAACTAGCAAGTTTACTATATGTACCAAGAAGCTAATTCCTATTGGGGACGTTATCTCTGCTTAAGTTATCTGTAACTCGCTTTGCTCGAACAGCTAACTTATCCAAATGGGGTATCTGTCCTTTTGGGGTAATAAAATAAGAGTGATTTTGAATTACACTCAAAATTACTCTTATTTTATAATATCATCTTTTTTATCACAATATTTAATAGATTCGTTTTTATTTTTCAATTTATAAGCTTCCATCAAAATATGCTTAAATTGTTCTGGAATAATATCTAATGCTTTATTTCGTAAACTTTTTGGAATTCCATAATAAGCCTCAGATATAGAACCTACCATACATGCAATAGTATCAGTATCACCACCAATAGAAATAGCCTTTCTAATAGAATCTTCAAAACTATTAGAATTTAGAAAAATAAAAATAGCTTGGGGAACTGTTATATCACAAGTTCCATTAAAGACATTAGTTTCTTGCAATTTTTCTAAATTATATTCTAAACTATAACCATATTTTTCAGTTATATAATTTTTAATATATTCTTTACTTTTTTTATTTCTAGCTAAGAATATAGTACTAGCCAAACTTTCAGCACCCTTAATTGCTTCACTACTATTATGAGAAGGAATAGCACTTCTTTTAGCCTCTAACTGAACTTTTTCTAAACTATTAAATAAATAACCAACAGGAGATACTCTCATAGCAGCACCATTACCTATACTTGTACCATATTCTAAATTATTTAAATTAGCCCACTTAATAAAAGCAGGAGAAAAAGCACTCTTAAAAAAGTTTTCTTTTTCAAGTGGTTTACTGCCATATTCCTTACCATATTTTTTCAAAGCCTCCATATAATCTCTACCATAAACAATAGCTTCAGCAACAGCAATAGTCAAAATAGAATCATCACTTACAAAACTATCAGAAGTTATCAAATCTTCATTTATATCTAATATACTTCTTCTTCTCTCAATATTAATAATTCCTTTTCTACTATCCAAGAACTCTTGATATTCAAATTTAGTTCCAGCCATATCACCAATAATAGCACCTAACATACTTTTCTCCTAACATTTTTTTAATATATAATAGCATAAATCAAGAAAAAGATATTCAATTCAAAAAATTAATGCAACAAAATATGTAAAAAAATAGACACATATAAAAACCTAATATATAATGTTAAGTGCGAACAAAACATTAGGAGGTTAATATATATGTGTCGAACTAATTATAG
>CATLDI010000053.1 GCA_949902805.1 uncultured Clostridiaceae bacterium | reverse complement strand
GAAGAAAAAAATGTTATATTTGAAGTAACAAAAGTAGGTATAGTTGTAAATAGTAAATGGAGTGTATTTGTTGATAACGAATATGTCGGAAAAATTGATTTTAAAAATAATTTAACAAAAAAATTATCTAAGGGTATACACAAAGTACAATATAAAGTAGGATTACAAAAAACTAAGGTTTTAGATATTAATGTTGCAGATACAGATATAATAGTTGAATGCGTATGGGATGGAACTGTAAGGAATTTTCACGTTGTTGGTGGAGAAAGTAATAATACTGCAAATAATATATCAGAAAGTAATGAAGTAAAAATTAATAATGAAGATTATATATTTTGTAGTACTTGTGGCACAAAAATAAAAAAAGGAAGTGCTTTTTGTTCTAGTTGTGGTAATAAAATAGAACAAGAAATTACAAATGATGAAGAAACAAATGTAAAGAACGAAAATAGTATTCAAGCACAAAATAATAAAAATGCTGTCATTATACTATTTGTAATAATGTGCATAATAGTAGGATTTTTTGTTTTCAAAAATATTGGAATATTTGGAGATAATAATAGTAATAGTAGTAAAACTACTTCAGTAGAAAATGACGCAAAAGCTGCTGCTCTACAAGTTATTAAAGTTGAAAACAAATATCAACTAAATGCTTCTTATTCAATAGGAAAAATAACAAGTAAAAATGCAGTTTTAGATAGTAAGTCAGGAGAATGGTATTTATTCAAATGTACTTATAGCTATAATCCTTTGAATGGAGCTGGTAGTATAATGCTAGATAGAGAGCAAAATGGACAAGTTTATGTTGGAATAAAAATGAATGAAAATGATATGTTTAATTATAAATTTGGAAGAACATTAGAAGATTTAAAAACAAAATTAAATTAGTATATTAAAAATGTAATAAATTTTAAAGATAATATATAGTAACTAAGCATTTACCACAAAAAGGTGAATGCTTTTTTATTGGATGTGAATGTTTTCGAATAAACTGGCAATAAAAGAACCAATGAGAAGTAAAGAAGAGAAACGTATTTTAACAGGTAAAAATAAGAGGTATTGAAGATGAATACTATAAAATTAGAAATGAAAATATTTCTTGTGTTATCTTTTGAATGCTGAAGTAAAAATTATTATAATTTTAATAAAGAATAAATGTTGTTTTTTGTCAAATTTTTATATATAATTATATTATAAATAAATGAATGTGAGGAAGATATATATGGAAAAAAATGATACTAAACCAACAAATAAAAAGAAACTTGCTATTATAATAGTGTTATTATTAATTTTTTGCATTATTATAATAGGTATAGTAACTGCTATTTCAAATAATGATAAGGCAAACAAAATAAAATCAGATTTAGACAAGCAAACAGAAGAAATATATAAATTATATGGTGGCAAGGAAAATTATGAAAAGGAAAAAGTATTTAATCAAATAGCAGAAGAATTGTCTGAAAGTCAACAATTATATGATATTAAATTTGAAGATGATTCATATAATGTTACTTTTATATTGATACAAGAAAAAAATCCTAATAAAATTTATAATTGGGTAGAAACTGGTATTCCTGAAGGTCAAACACATATATTAGATAGAGACACAAGAAATAGACTTACTAATTTATACGGACCCGAATATATATATGCTGATAAAGCTGAATATTACATTTATAATCGTAATACTAGCGAAATTCAAAATCGTACTTCAAGTGTAGAAGAAACAATCATTGCTAGTAAATGGGAAGGTTATAAATATAATTGGACAAGATATAACAATGAAGATAATAATATTGTAAGTGAAGATAATACTCCTATAAATAATACTTCTAATGTTATAATTGATTCAAATAACGACTCATATTCAGATAGCAATTCAAATATTTCACAAAATACTAATAATACTACATCAAACGATAATAATTCTTCTGTTAATAACAGTACTACTTCAAACAATAATAATTCATCTTCAAAAGATAATTCAGAAGAAATAGCAAGACTAAATTCATTTATACAAGACTATGAAAAAGAAAAGGAAGAACTAAAAACAAAACACAACGAATATTTAAAAGAAGTTGATGAGCAAATAAACAGATATAATACAATTATAAGTGAGCTAAAAATTGCATTACAAAAAAATGAAAGTGGATATCAGGGAGAATTTATTGATACTCCTAACTTTGAAGGAGGAAGAGTATCAAATAGTCATACTGAAATTACGAATCAAATATCATGGAATACTAGGAGTTTAGAAAACCTTCAAAAAGAAAGAGAAAGAGAAGTAGTAGAATATTATAATTTTAATATGAATCGTATAAACGGAGAAATTAATAAAATTCAAGAAGAAATAAATAAATTAAAATAATTTTATGTAAGAAATATAATTTAATATTTATCAATTTTTAAATTAAAGAGGAGAATTCAAACTCGAATGCTCCTCTTTTTTATTTGGTGCACCACCGGGGGGTCGAACCCCGGACCTTCTGATTAAGAGTCAGCTGCTCTACCAACTGAGCTAGTGGTGCATGGATATTTCAATAGTATTATTATAATACCATTAAATTTATTTGTCAATCAATTTGTATTATATTTTTATACATTGTAGCTTTAATGTAAATCTTAATAAAATACTAAGAAATAAATATTGACAATAAATAAAAAGAGTAATAAACTTTAATTATAAAATAAGACAAAGGAAGTGAAAAAATATGCAATATTTAAAAGATCTATTAAAAAAATCAGGTTGGATGTCAATTGCTGAATCATTAGTATTTGCTATTCTTGGAATAATATTAATATGGCAAAAAGATGCAATTATGTCTATGATAGCGTATATTTTAGGAGCAGTATTTATTCTTTTAGGAATAATAAAAGTAGTTAACTACTTACAAACAAAAAGCAAAAGTGATTTATACAATTATGAGCTAGTATATGGAATAATGGCAGTAATAATAGGAATAGTAATAATAGTATATAGTAGCACAATAAGCAAAATATTTGGAATAATAATTGGTATGTGGATTGTATATAGTAGTGTTGTAAGAGCAAGTTCAGCATTAAAATTAAAACAAATAAAATCAAACATATGGATATATAGTTTAGTAATAGCAGTTGTTATGTTTATTTGTGGTCTAATTGTAATATTTAATGTAGGAGCTATTCCAGCTACAATAGGAGCAATAATGATAACATATGCTGTGCTAGATATAATTGAAAATGTTATATTTATAAATAATGTAAAAAAATTAGGATAAAATAAATAACAAAAAAATCACTTTAATAGTGACTTTTTTATATTATATAGCAAATGTTAAAACTACTCTACAATATTTTATTATACATATATTTAAATTTTAGATGTAGACAATAAAAATCTTATGTAAAACTATACAAATTCCAAAAAGTATGCTATAATACTAATATTGGAAAAAATAAAGGGGTGATAACTATGTTAAAGATGTACAAAACAGATGTAGAAACAAATAAAACAGAAGAAACAAAAAAATTTGAAAAGGGAAATTGGATAAACATGGTTGCCCCGAGTGAAGAAGAAATAAAAAAAGTATGTAAAAAATTAAAAATAGACGAAGCATTTATACAATACTCACTTGATTATGAAGAAAAAGCCAGAATAGATTATGAAGAAGATGATAATACAACATTATTTATTATAGACGTTCCAATTATAGAAAAAGAAGACAAAGAAGAAGTATATTCAACAATGCCTTTAGGAATGATAGTAGTAAGAGATGACTATTTTATAACCGTTTCATTAAAACAAAACAGAGTAATAACAGAACTTGAAAAAAATAAAACAAAAAATACAATAATAACATATAAGAAAAGTAGAATGATATTACAAGTATTTTATAAAAATGCAGAATTATACTTAAAATATCTAAAAAAGATAAACAAAGAAACAGAAATTGCAGAAAGTGTATTAAAAAATTCACAAAAAAATAAAGAACTATTAAAAATGCTTTCATTAGAAAAAAGTTTAGTATATTTCACAACATCCTTAAAATCAAATGAAGTAGTAATGGAAAAAACATTAAGAGGGAAAATAATAAAATTATATGATGAAGATGAAGATATACTAGAAGATGCAATTATAGAAAATAAACAAGCTATAGAAATGGCAAAAATATATAATGACATTTTAAGTGGAACAATGGATGCATATGCTTCAATAATTTCAAACAACCTAAATGGAGTTATGAAATTTTTAACATCAATAACAATCATTCTAGCAATACCAACAATGATAGCAAGCTACTGGGGAATGAACGTAAAAGTACCAATGCAAAACACAGACAGCCCATGGCCGTTTTTTGTAGTAGTAATTCTATCTATTATATTAGGAATAATAGCAATGATATGGCTAAAAAAGAAAGATATGCTAGATTAAAAGAGGAACACAAGGGACGGTCCTTTCCGTTCCTAATTCGGAACGGAGGGGACACTCCTTAAAAAATAAAGAAATATTAGAAACATAAATTTTAAGTAATTTCCAAACCTTCCAATAAAAACAAAATAAATTATTAATAGAATAACAAAAAATGTATATACTAAGATTAAAAATAATTTAAATGGAAGGAGAAAAAATCATGAAAGTTATAGATACAATAGCTCTTGTATTAATAATTATAGGTGCTATAAACTGGGGATTAGTAGGAATATTTAATTTTAACTTAGTAGAAGCAATATTTGGAGGAATATCTGTTATAACTAGAATAATTTACATTTTAGTAGGAATTTCTGGATTATGGGGAATAAAGTTAATATTTGATAGAAATTCATAAAAATAAAACCTAAAAAATTAAATTTTTAATTTTTTAGGTTTATTTTTGTTATTTACTTTTTTAATCCTAAATTAATTCGAGTTTGATGGTAATCGTTCACACCTTTTTTTAATTCTCTATTTACATCTTCTTCGGAAACGCTTTTTCCATTTATAGAAAAACTAAATGGAGTATAAGAAAAATTATACGTATCTAAAGATACTAAAATTTGTGATAAGTAAATATCGGAATTGTGAGTAAGACTAGTCTTAACAAAAATGTCAATACAAACTACCTCATCAGTTTCATAAAGCGACCGACCTTCCAAATGTTCAGTTTTAAACATTTAGCTACCTCTCTTTCTAAAATACTAATTTAAAGTAACATAATTATTATAACACGCAAATAAACATAAAGCAATAAAATGCTTGAAAAAAATAGTAATATCATATATAATAGGTAAAGAGAATGTCCAAAAGGGACAGTTTACCCAGAAAGAAACGTCCCAAATGGATAATGAGAAAAAACGAGGAGGAAAAAACATGTTAAATGCAGTAGGTGTTACTATACGTTTTGGTAAAAGAACACTATTTGAAGATGTAAATATAAAATTTAATAAAGGTCGTTGCTATGGTATAATTGGAGCAAATGGAGCAGGAAAATCAACCTTTTTAAAAATATTATCAGGAGAATTAGAACCAAGCAAAGGTGAAGTAACAAAGGAAAAAGGAGAAAGACTATCAGTATTAAAACAAGACCACTTTGCCTTTGAAGAATATACAGTAATGGATACTGTTATAATGGGAAATGAAGAATTATATAGTATAATGAAAGAAAAAGACGCCATATATGCAAAGCCAGATTTTAATGAAGAAGATGGAATGAAAGCAGCAAAATTAGAAGAACGTTTTGCAGAATTAGATGGATGGAATGCGGAAGCAGGCGCTGCTCAGCTTTTAAATGATTTAGGAATAGAAACAGAAAATCATTATAAATTAATGAGTGAAATAGAAGCAAAAGAAAAAGTAAAAGTACTTTTAGCACAAGCATTATTTGGAAACCCAGATATATTATTGCTAGACGAACCTACAAACGACTTAGATTTAAAAAGTATAAATTGGTTAGAAGAATTTTTAATAAACTTTGAAAACACAGTAATAGTAGTATCACACGATAGATATTTCCTAAACAAAGTATGTACACACATAGCAGATGTAGACTTTGGACAAATAAAAGTATTTCCAGGAAACTACGACTTCTGGTATGAATCAAGCCAACTTCTATTAAAGCAAATGAAGGAACAAAATAAAAAGAAAGAAGAAAAAATAAAAGAATTACAAGCCTTCATAGCAAGATTTAGTGCAAACGCATCAAAGTCAAAACAAGCAACATCAAGAAAGAAATCATTAGAAAAAATAGAATTAGATGATATAAAACCATCAAACAGAAGATACCCATACATAGATTTCAAGCCAGATAGAGAGCCAGGAAAAGAAATATTAAAAGTAAAAAATATATCAAAAACAATAAATGGTGAAAAACTATTAGACAATATATCATTCGTAGTAAAAGAAGGCGATAAAATAGCATTCCTAGCAGATAATGAAAATGCAAAAACAGTATTATTCCAAATAATAGCAGGAGAAATAGAGCCAGATGAAGGAGAAATAGAATGGGGAACAACCATCACAAATACTTATTTCCCTAAGGATAACAATTATTTATTCGAAGAAGATATGACAATAACAGATTGGCTACGTCAGTACTCAAAAGATCCAGACGAAACATATGTAAGAAGTTTCCTAGGAAGAATGTTATTCTCAGGAGAAGAAGCATTAAAATACGTAAAAGTACTATCAGGAGGGGAAAAGGTAAGATGTGTTCTTTCAAAAATGATGTTATCAGGAGCAAACTTATTAGTAATGGATGAACCAACAAACCACCTAGATATGGAAAGCATAACAGCGTTAAATGAAGGAATGAAAAAATTTATAGGTAACATACTATTCACCTCACATGACCACCAATTAACACAAACAGTAGCAAATAGAATAATAGATATTAAGTTAGATAAAGTAGTAGATAGAGAAGTAAGTTACAATGAGTATTTAGGAATAGAATAGAACGAAAAAGACCATCCCTTATCTTCTTGTATAGGAAAAATCGCTATTCAATTTTCAACGTAGAGGCACGGGGCACCGTGCCTTTTATTCAATATTTCCTCTATTGACTTTTATAATTAAGTTATGATAGTATGAAATAAATAGGAGGACAAAGCTATGTCATTTAAGGAAGATATAAAAGTAAAAGATTATTTTATGAAAGATTATTCAAAACAAGAAATATTAAAAACATTTAATTTCATGCTAAAAAGAATAGAAAAAACAGGAGAAATAGAGGGTGATATAGAAAATACTAAAATAACACGGAATTGATGGAGATGTTATAACAGTAGAGACAAAAACAAAAGGTAATGATATACATATATATAGATTAAGTTTGCAATTTGATAAAATGGAAAATGAGGGACTTACAAGAGAAGCTAAAATTGCTTCAGTACAAAGAGTTGGAGAGGCTGTAGAACTTAAGAAAACAGCGACGGCTAAAGAAAAAGAAGAATACTATCAAGGTGTAACTGACTATTGGGTAGAAAAAGAAGAGGGGCAAAAAAGAATAAGAGATATACAAGAAAGTAATAAATTGATGAGTAACTATACAAAAGAAGATTTATTACAAATAGCAGACACTATGATAGAAACAAGTAGCAAAACAGATGAGTTAATAGGTGAAGTACAAGATAGGAAAATAACAAAAATAGAGGGAAATCAAGTAACAGTTGCTATAAAAACAAAAGATAATAAAGAAATAATAAGAATATACAATATGGACTTAGACTTCGATAAAATGACAAATATAACATTTAGTAAAGATGCAAAAATAGCATCACCTATGAGAGTAGGTTCAGCAGTAGAAGTTAAAAACATAGAAGGAAACGATAAAAAACAAGAATATTATGACAAAATACCAGATTATTGGGATAAAAATATAGAAGAAAATCAAGAAGAAAAATAGGTAAAAATAAAGGGATGTTCCTAATGTGCCATTTTGACACATTGGAAACATCCCTTTTGTATTATTTACAAATAATCTTAATATCTGAAGTATCAATTTTAGAATTTGAAAAATCAGCGTGAAAACTATCATTTGTTTCATCTACTATACAATTACTATTCTTTCTAAGCCAGTGATTATATAATAATATAATAATTATAGAAATAATAAATGCGATAACTAAAATCAAAGTTACAGCTTCCTTCGTAATCATAAGCACCCTCCTTTTTACCTCCTGTCATTTGACTGATAGATATGTTAACGAGTTTTAATATTATAATATTAACATGATATAGTAATAAATTCAACATTTTTATAGAAATAAAACAGTAAAAATTATAGGTTTACAATAGATATGTCACACTTAATATAAAAAATAGGAAATACCAAATATGATATAATGTTTTTAACCACAAAAACTAATATCGAAAGAAGGTATTTCCTATGAATAGTATAACACA
>CATLDI010000052.1 GCA_949902805.1 uncultured Clostridiaceae bacterium | reverse complement strand
AGGAAATTAGAAATATTTAGGGAGAAATACAATGTATAGAATATTTTGTGAAAGCTATAAAAACTTTGTTAATTCTTTTAATGAAGATAATTATAGGTTAAAAATGGCAGAACCATTAGAATTGATAACAGATATAAATAAATATGAACAAGAAGAAAAAAGACAAAGTGATATATATAAAAAGCTATGTGATTTAATTTCATTTATGGAAGAAAACATAGATAAATATCCTAAGCTAAAAGCATTCTTATGGACATTAAGTTCTAGAAATATAAAAAAGAGAAAATATAATATATCAAATATAGAAGAATTAGAAGAACAAACAAAACTAATAAATTCATTTTTAAAACTTGCATATTGGTATTAAAATTATAATAAACACCTTGCCTTAAGCAAGGTGTTTATTATATAATACAAGCATAATAAAAAAATAAAGAGGTAACAAATATGGATTCAGAAAAAAAGAAAATTAATATTAAATTTAATGTATTAGTAATTATTGCAATAATTATATTTTGTTTTGCAATATGCCCAAAAACACTTCAAAATGATACATTCTATACAATAAGAATAGGAGAACTGATATTAAATAATGGAATAGATATGCAAGATCATTTCTCATGGCATGAAAATTTACCATACACATATCCACACTGGGCTTATGATACAGGAACATATTTAATATATCATTTAGGAGAACTAACAGGTATTCCAGATGGAGGAATGTTATTTATATATCTATCTACAATAATACTTGCCAGTATATTAGGAATATTAATTTACTGTATAAATAATAAACTAACTAAAAATAAACTAGTATCATTCTTTATAACAATGTTTGCTATGTATTTATTAAAAGACTTCATTGCAGCAAGAGCACAATTAGTAACTTTTATACTATTTGCCTTAACAATTCTATTTATAGAGAATTTTTTAGCAAGCAAGAAAAAATGGTATTTATTAGGAATAATACTAATTTCAATAGCAATTGCAAATGTACACGTAGCAGTATGGCCATTTTTCTTTGTGCTATTTTTACCATATATAGCAGAATATATAATTGCTTGGGCTGCAGAGAAGAATTTAATACAAAGATTTAAAGTATTTAATAAGAAAGATATAATAAAAAATTTAGAAAATAAATTATCTAAACAAACAGATGAATTAAAGAAAGAAGTTCTAAAACAGAAATTAGAAAAGGCAAAAGAAAATTTAATATTGGAAGAAGAAAAACTTGAGAAGATACAAGAAAAGTCAAAAGAATTGCGTGAAAAGCCATATAAAATAAAAGTAACAAAAAATAATGCCGTATTATGGCTTGTATTAGTTATGATAATATGTGTTTTTACAGGCTTACTAACACCATTGGGAGATGCACCATACACATATTTAATAAAAACAATGCAAGGTAACACAACAGAAAGTATTAGTGAACACTTACCACTAACATTATATAATGATAAAGCTACAATGATAGTATTAGCATTATTGTTATTCATATTGATATTTACAGACACAAAAATAAAACTAAGAGATTTATTTATGATAACAGGGCTAATATATTTATCATTCATGTCAAGAAGGCAAATTTCTTTACTAATATTAATAGGAGGTTTTATATTCTCAAAATTATTAACATACTTAGTAGAAAAATATGATGAAGAAGGCTGTAAAAGATTTACAAAGTTTATGACCACAATAATAGGAAGGGTATGTACAGTAACAATAGTTATATTAGTAGCATTTGCAATATATAAACCCAAAATAAATAACAAATATATAAATTCATCAAGTTACCCAGTAGAAGCTTCAACATGGATACTAGAAAATTTAGATGTAGAAAATATAAGATTATACAATGAATACAATTATGGAAGTTACTTACTATTTAGAGGAATACCAGTATTCATAGACTCGAGAGCAGACTTATATGCTCCAGAATTTAATGGAACTAAAAATGAAGAAGGAGAGTATGAAGGAAGAAATATATTCTCAGATTATATTAATATATCATCAATAGGAACATATTATGAAACAAAATTTGAAGAATATGATATTACACATGTAATAGTAGTAAAGAAAGCAAAATTAAATATGTTCTTATCAAGAAATGCAGATTATAAAGAATTGTATTCAGATGATAATTTTGTGATTTATGAGAGGAACATGTAGGGGCTTAATTGGTGAGGAATACCTGTAAGGTCTACCGAGTTACGCCCGAAAAATTAAAGACATCAAGAAATATAGAAGTGTTAAAGGGTCCGCTCCCAGGAGGTTTAATTTATTTTTTTAAAATTGGTTTCCTAGCCTCCCACTAACTCTAAGTAAAATACTTCGTTACATTACATTCCACTACATATTTAACTTAGAGTAAGCGGTCCCCACCGCCTTAACGGAAAATGCAATTTTAAAAAAATAAATCAAACCTCCCTCACGCTACTCTATATGTTATAGATACTACTATTCAATATAAAATGAATTGTAGAGGCACCATTTGAGGGAATTCATCTTTAAAAATGACAACATTGTGCCAGAAAAAATAGACAAACCAAATAAGAAAGGCGAAAAAATGAAAAAAACATTAATAGTAGAAAAAAATGAAACAATGCGTTTAGATGCATATATAAGTTCTAATCTACCAGAAATATCAAGAATGGCAGTAAAAAGATTATTAGAAGAAGGTAAAATTTTAGTAAATGGAAAAATTCAAAAGGCATCTTATAAACCTTCACTAAATGATAAAATCGAAATAGAAATAGAAAAGCCAAAAGAAATAGAATTAAAAGCACAAGATATTCCAATAGAAATTATATATGAAGATAAAGATATAATAGTAGTAAATAAACCAAAAGGCTTAGTAGTACACCCAGCAAATGGAAATCCTGATGGAACACTAGTGAATGCAATAATGGCAATATGTAAAGATAGTCTTTCAGGAATAGGTGGAGAAATAAGACCAGGAATAGTACACAGACTAGATAAAGACACATCAGGCCTATTAATAGTTGCTAAAGATGACATAGCACATATAAAAATGAGTGAACAAATAAAAAATAGAGAAGTAAAGAAAACATACATAGCACTAGTAAGAGGTTTAGTACCAGAAAACGAAGCAACAATAAAAATGCCAATAGGAAGAAGCACAAAAGACAGAAAGAAAATGGCAGTAACCAAAAACGGAAAAGAAGCAATAACCCACTTCAAAGTTCTAGGAAGATACACTACCAAAAACGCTTCATACACCTTACTAGAAATAAAAATAGATACAGGAAGAACACACCAAATAAGAGTACACATGGCAGAAATAGGCTACCCAGTAATAGGAGACAGCGTATACTCAAACGGAAAAAACGAATTCAAAGTAGAAGGCCAATGCCTACACGCACAAAAACTAGAATTCAAACATCCAACAACCGAAAAAGAAATGAAACTAGAAGCACCACTTCCAGAATATTTTAAAAGAATTCTGAAAGAATTAGAAAATATAAATAATAATTAAAAAAAGTTGTCAATAGGGACGGAGCTTTTTGACAATTTTATTGTCACTAGGGACACACTTCTATTTTACTTTTTATCAGTAAAGGTCTGTCCCTTTTGACACAAATGTTGTCAAAAAGCTCCGTCCCTATTGACAATAAAAGAGAGGATAAAAATATGGAAAATGAAATAAGACTTCAAAAATACCTTGCAAATAACGGAATACTATCAAGAAGAAAAGCAGAAGAAGCAATATTAGAGGGTAAGGTAGTAGTAGATGGAAAAATAGTTACGGAGCTTGGGACTAAAATAAATCCTAATATTAATAAAGTAGAATATGAAGGCATGCTTGTAAAAAATGAGGAAGAGAAGGTATATGTCTTACTAAACAAACCAATTGGCTATGTAA
The DNA here is from genome assembly GCA_949902805.1 of uncultured Clostridiaceae bacterium. Taxonomy (GTDB): domain Bacteria; phylum Bacillota; class Clostridia; order TANB77; family CAG-508; genus UMGS1663. The sequence goes on along the minus strand of CATLDI010000052.1, from coordinate 4,835 downwards.
CAACAGTAAAAGATCAATTTAATAGAGATATAGTTACTGATTTAATAAAAGGAGTAAAAGTAAAATTACTTCCAGTGGGAAGACTTGATATGTATACTTCAGGAGCCTTAATACTAACAAATGATGGTGACTTTATATACCGAGTAACTCACCCAAAACACGAAATAGAAAAAACGTATAATGTAACTTTAAGGGGAATAATAGAAAATACTCAAGTAGAAGAATTAGAAAAAGGTGTTAAAATAGAAGATTATATTACAAAACCTGCAAAAGTAAAAATATTGAAAATTGATAATGAAAAAAATATTTCAAGAATTCAGATAACAATACATGAAGGAAAAAATAGGCAAGTAAGAAAAATGTGTGAAGCGATAGGAAAAAAAGTATTAGCATTGCATAGAGCAAAAATAGGTTCTTTAGATATTAAAGATTTGAAAATTGGAGAATGGAGATATTTAAGTAAGAAAGAGATAGAAAAACTATAAAAATGAAGAATTTTGTCAAAACTTTTTGATTGACATAGTAAATAAAAAGTGATTTGATATGCATAGGGGTATTAGAGAGATACAGAAGAAAAAAATACATATACCAATAAATATAAATAATAAGAATAGATAAAAGAAGTAAGAGAAAATAATATTGAGAGGAGGAAAAAGATGAGCAACGAGGAAATATTAAATGAACTTCTAAAATCTACAAGAGAAACACAAAAATCTATGAATGAAATGCAAAATTCTATGAAGATATTGCAAGAAGATGTGAAAGAACTAAAAACTCATGTAAAAAATCTAAACGATAAATATACTCAATTAGACAGAAAAGTAACAGAATTAGATGAAAAGACAACTCGAATAGATGGATCAGTAATGGTAATAGAAAACGAATACACTAAAAAGATAGATGTGATTTATGAAAATACAGTGTCATTTCTAGAAGCAAATCATAGAAATAGAGATTCTATAGAAAAATTGGAAAAAAGAGTAGAAAGAATAGAATATATGATGCCAATTGAACCAATAAACCAAAAAGAAGCATAATGCTTCTTTTTTTCGTGCATAAAAACAAAAAAACAAGAAACACTAAAATTGGGTGATAAAATATGAAAATATCTTGGATAAAATACGAAAAAGACAATAAAGACTTTAGAATAGCAGAGAGATTAGGAATGGATGTATATAGGATAGAAACTCCAGAAGAAGTAGATAACAAAATGAGTGAATTGATAAAGGAAAATTATAAAACAATAGTACTTTCAAATGAGGTAGCTGGCTTTTCAGAAGACATTATAAAAAAATATCAAAATAATAAAGATATAAATATAATTATAAGCCCTAGAAGACAAGTATAAAAACAAAAAAAGTAGCATATTAATATACAAATATAAAATTATAAGGGTGAGAAAATATTGTTAAACTATAAAAAAATAGAAAATATAGATATAAAAGAAAAATTTATAAATGACTTTAGCTATATATTCTACAAAGCAAAAAGTCAAAAAGAATACTCAGAGATAACATTTTTATGTGTTGGAACAGACAGAATTACAGGCGACTGTTTTGGACCATTAGTAGGAAGTAAGTTAATAGAGTTATTAAAAAAATGCAATTATTCAAATATAAATGTATATGGAAGTTTAGAACAAAATTTAAGTTATGAAAATATAAACAAAATTATAAAAAACATAAATAATAAATCAATAATAATAGTAATAGACGCAGCACTTTCGAAAAAAGAAAATATAGGAAAAGTATTTGTGTCAAATGGTAAAACAATACTAGGAAAAAGCTTAGAAAGGGATAAAATAGAAATAGGAGATATAAGCATAAAATCAGTAGTAGCAAAAGATTATAAAATAGCAAAATACAATTTTAAAGCATTGCAAAATATATCGCTAAATGTAGTAAATACATTAGCAAATATTGTATCAGAAGGAATATTTGAAGCTATTACAAAAATATAAGTATAAACAAGAAAAAAATGGAAAAAATCTATATAAACAGTTCTTAATATAGGAGGAATTTATATGGATATACAAAACATGAAAAATATGGTAGTACTAAAAAACTTACCTTCAAACTTAGTAGAAGAAGCCTTTGTCGTATTAAAAGATAATGTAAAAGTACATAAAGAGGAATTTGTGGGAAACAAAAAAGAAGAAAGCACACCCAAAATTAAGAATAAAGATTATGTTATAAAAGAAGCAGAAATGATAGTTAAAGATTATGTTTCAAAAATAGAAAACAAACAAACTAAAATAACAAAAGAAAAAATAAAATTAGAAGAAAAATGTAAAAGATTAAAATATGGATGTATATTCTTAGCAATGTTTTCATTTCTAAGCACAGTAGGATTTCTAATAAGATAAATCGGGACAATGGGACGGAGTTTTTGTCACTAGTGTTACGAGTTATTAAATTTATTTTAATGCTCCGTAATACTAGTGACAAAAACTCCGTCCCATTGTCCCGAAAATTAAATGGAATAAAAAAATCAAATAAGCATATAAATTAACAAGTAAATTTGCAAAGGAAAAAAGAGGTGTTTTAATTGGAAAGAGTACTAAGCCCAGAGGAAAGAATAAGACGAGCTGAAGAAATATACAATAGAAGAAGAACTGAAAATAGAGTTAGAGTGTCAACTTCTAGAGTAAATGTACAAAAAGAAAGTAAACTTATATTATATAAAAAATTAATTTTACAAATACTAATCTGTTTTGTACTTTATTTTATATTCTATTTAATAAAAAATTCTAATTACATATTTTCAGAAGATTTTATAAGTAAAACAAGAGAATTTTTATCATATGATATAAACTTTGGAAATGCTTATAATTTAGTAGTTGAATATTACAATAATAATATAAAATCCTTTTTTGCAATAGAAGAGGAAGATAAAAAGGAAAATGAAGAAGAAAATACAAATATTAATGAAGTACAAGAAAATACTAAAGAGGTAAATCAAATACAAGAAGGAGGAATTGGCGGAGGAGAGGATGAAACCTTAGGACAAGAAACAGAAGTAGAACAAACAGCTACTCAGCCAGTAGTACAACTATCGCAAATGGAACTTGATGCAAAAGAAATTAAAGAAAATTATAATTTTAGTTTACCACTTGTTGGATATACTGTTACATCAAGGTATGGACCAAGAGAAGGAAATGAAATAGTATCGTCAAACCATGGAGGTATTGATATAGGGGCAAATGAAGGTACAGTATTTGTAGCAGCCATGTCTGGAACAGTTATAGAGGCTTCAGGTGAGGGATCGTTTGGAAACCACATATATATACAAGATGGTGATGTTGTAACTATATATGCACATTGTAAAGCTTTATATGTTCAAAAAGGAGATGTAATAACTCAAGGACAAAAAATAGGAGAAGTTGGTCAAACAGGAAATGCAACAGGTCCACATCTTCATTTTGAAATACGAAAAGCGGGTAGAAAAGTAGACCCAGAATATGTGTTAACGTTTGCGTAAATAAAGGAGCAAAGATGAAAATACGAATTCATTTGAAAATTTTTATATTTATTTTAATATTTTTAATAACAAATCAAATTAAAATATATGGAATATTAATGCTATTTGCATTAATACATGAATTAGGACATATGTTAGTAGGAATATTACTAGGTTTTAAACCAACAAAATTAGAAGTAATGCCATATGGAGTATCAGTGGCGTTTGATGTTAAATATGAAGATTATAACAAAAAAATAAGAAAAGGAAATATGTTAGCTATAAAAAAACTAATCATAGCTCTAGCTGGACCATTAACTAATTTTATAATAACAGTAATATTTTTAACATCAAACATACGCTTTTTCGGAATAGAAAGAGAATTAGTAATATATGCAAATATACTAATAGGGATATTTAATTTAATACCTATATATCCTTTAGATGGTGGAAGAGTAATTAAAAATATTTTACATATACTAGTAGGTCTACAAGCTTCATATGAATATACAAATCAAATATCAAAAATAACAATTTGCTTATTAACTGGAATATGTAGTATAGCAATATTGTACATACGAAATATAGCATTATTACTAATACTTGCTTACTTATGGTATTTAATTATCATAGAGAATAGAAAATATAATAGAAAAAAAGAAATATATGAAAAAGTTAATACATAAAAGAGGATTCAAAACGATGAATCCTCTTTTATGTATTGTTAGTTAGTTAACTTTTTTTATGTCAGATAATTGCTGAGTTCTATGCATGAAATCATGGAGAGCAGTAAGCAACTTTTCATTTAAGAACCAAACATCATATTTATTGCAAAAATGATGAGATACTAAATAATCTGCCTTGAAACATTCATACAAAGTTTCTTCATCACAAGGAATGCCACAAGAAACATAACTTGTAATCCAATAACCTTCTCTTGTGAGATATTCAGAGTTCTTACCATCATCAAGCAGTTTGATTTTATCCTCATCCTTATTAAATACATAAGTTTCTTTAATAAGTTTAGAAAATTTTTTTGCTTGTTTAGCAATGTCATAAAGTTCGTTAATAGCGATGATTTCATTAACATTAAGGCTTTTAATAAGTTCAACATCCAACATAATAAATCCTCCTTGTTCGTAGTTGCTATTGGGTTAATTGGCATCGGAGTAAATAAATTAATGTAATATATAAATATCATATCTACATAAAAAAGTCAATAATATTAAGTTTTATATTTTTATAATTCTGTAGGTTTGTCAAACATATGTCACACTTTCTTAGAAATATCTATTGTTGAAATACTTAGTATGACCTTTCTGTACTTTAACCTCTTATATATTCTAAATATTTTTCATTAGGACTTAGCCATCCTA
>CATLDI010000051.1 GCA_949902805.1 uncultured Clostridiaceae bacterium | reverse complement strand
TGGGACGCGTCAAAAACTTTCCTTTTTAAATTAAATTTCGAAGAAGAACTCTAAACAAAAAAAGGAAAGTTTTTGACGCGTCCCAAATCTTTCCCTTGCCGTCCCCAATCTTTCCTTTTTTATTTTTATCTTCTATTTTTTCCATCTAATGTATCTAAATTATCTAATGCCTTTCCTGTTCCTAGTGCTACGCATGATACTGTGTCTTGTGCTATCATTACATTTATCCCTGTTTTTTCTTGTAGTAGTTTATCTAAGCCATCTACTAGGCATCCTCCGCCTGTCATATATATTCCTTTATCACTAATGTCTGCAGCAAGCTCTGGTGGTGTTTTTTCTAGTACTGAATGTACGCTGTCTACTATCATCATTGCTGGTTCTATTAATGCTTCTAGCATTTCACTTGAATGTATTGTTATTGTTTTTGGAAGTCCTGTAATTAGGTCTCTTCCTCTTATATCCATTTCTGCATCTTGTATTTTTGGATATACACAGCCTATATTTATTTTTAAGTCTTCTGCTGTTCTTTCTCCTATCATTACATTGTGCTTTCTTTTTATATATTTGACAATGTATTCATCAAATTTATCTCCAGCTACTTTTAAAGAAGTATTTACAACACTTCCTCCTAAAGAAATAACAGCTATATCTGTTGTTCCTCCACCAATATCTACTACCATATTTCCACAAGGTTTAGAAATGTCTATTCCAGCACCTATTGCTGCTGCAATTGGCTCTTCTATTAAATATACCCTTCTTGCTCCTGCTTGAGAGGCTGCATCTATTACTGCCTTTTTTTCAACTTCTGTTACTTGTGATGGTATACAAATCATAATTCTTGGTGAGAATATTGATTTTCCTGTAACTTTATTTATAAAGTATTTAAGCATTTTTTCTGTTACAGTATAATTTGAAATAACACCTTCTCTTAGTGGTCTTGTTGCTACTATATTTCCTGGTGTTCTTCCTAGCATTCTTCTTGCTTCTTTTCCTACTGCAAGCACATTTCCTGTGTTATTATCTACAGCAACTACTGAAGGCTCACGAAGTACTATTCCTTTTCCCTTTACATATGCAATTACTGTTGCTGTTCCTAAATCAATTCCAATATCTTGTCCAAAATTAAACATCTTCAAACTCTCCTCTAAAAAGTATTGTATGTAATTATTTCTTTTTTATTACAATTCCATTGCAATTATATTACACGAATTAAAAAATATCAATGCTTTTTATTAAAAAGATTGATATTTTTATTATAATTTCTATTTTAATATTTCTAATGCCTTTTTTAGTTGTGCATCGTTTTCTTCTGTCATTGTATATGCATTTTCTCCTTCTGGTACATCTACTTCGTAGTCTGGTTTTATTCCTACTTTGTGTATTGAATTGTGTTTTGGTGTGTAGTATTCATTTGTTGTTAGCTTTATTCCGCTTCCATCATTTAATGTAAATATGCTTTGAATTATACCTTTTCCATATGTGTTTTTTCCTACAATATATACTGTATCTTCATTATTTTCTTTTATTGCTGCTGTTAATATTTCTGATGCACTTGCTGTGTTCTCGTTTACAAGTATTACTACTGGAATATTTATTGTTTTTGCTTGTTTTGCTTTTGTTACATCTTCTTTAGTTCCTGTTTTTCCTATTGTTATTAGAAGGATGTCGTCTTTATTTGTAAACATATCTGCTATATCAATAGATTCATCAACTATTCCTCCACCATTGTTTCTTAAGTCTATTATTAAACCTTTTATATTACTTTCTTTTAGAGTATTATAATTTTCTAAAAATTCTTTATAGCATCCTTCATCAAATGTTGATATTTGCATATATCCTATGTTGTTTTCTTTTATACTTGACTCTATATGACTTACTTTTATTGTTCTTCTTTCAACTTCTACTTCGAATGTTTTTTCATCTCTTAATATTTCTAGTTTTACCTTTGTTCCTTCTTCTGCCTTTAATACATTTGTTGCTTCAGTTAGTTCTTCTCCTGTATATTCTTTTCCATCTATTTTTAGTATTACATCTCCTGATTTTAAACCTGCTTCTTCTGCTGGTGAACCTTTCATTGGAGCTAATATTAATAGTTGATTTTTTTCTGTACTTGATGTTATATATATTCCTATTCCTACATATTTGCCAGTTGCATCTGCCATATATTCTTGCATTTCTTCTTTTGTTATGAATTCTGAATATGGGTCTCCCAAGCCTTCGAAATATCCTTTTATTGCACTTTCAAGCATTTTTTCATCATCTATTTCACCTATGTAGTGTTTTTCTATAAAGCTTTTATAGTAATCAAATTTATTTCCTAGGCTTGTTTTATTTGATAACATATATTTTGTATTTGAATTTCCTATATTATTATATATTACAGATGTTGTTACTATAAAAGTTATTACTGCTGTTAGTAATACTAACATTATTGTTTTATAAATTCTTTGATTTCTTTCTGATTTCAATTTTTTTCCTTCTTTCTAAACTTTTTGATTATTCTCGTATTTTGGGCATAATTCGGTAAATTCTCACCGTCATTCCTTACCGATTAAGCCCCTACATCAAACCTCAGTTTTGTATTATTCATCATTCATTATTCACTATTTAATAATATAGGTCGCCCATTATTAGCGACCCCTATTAATAAATTATATTGTTTTGTTCTATTTTTATTCATTATTTCCCTGCAAATATGGCATAGGATCTACACATGAACCATTTACTCTGACTTCAAAGTGTAAGTGTGGTCCTGTTGAGTTTCCTGTAGAGCCTACTTCCATAATCAAATCACCTTTTTTTACTTCTTTACCTACTTCTGTCAATATTGTTTGTCCATGACCATATAGTGTAGATATTCCATTTCCATGATTTATAATAACACAATTTCCATAGCCTCCATATCTACCTGCCATTGTAACAACTCCATCTGTTGCTGCTATTACTGGAGCTCCAAACCCTGCATTTCCTATGTCAATTCCTGTATGTTTTTTTATAACTCCTTGAATTGGGTGTTCTCTTATTCCATAAGCTGATGTTATGTATGTTCCACTTTTTGCTATAGGCCATGCCATTATTCCACCTACATAATCGCCTGTATATTCATACTCATTTGTTGCAACTTGAATTAAGGCTTCTATTCTAGCTTCTTCTTCTTTATATTGCTCTATTTTTTGTTGTAATTCTATTTCTTCTTGTGATAGATTTAATACTGCTTGTTCTTTTAAAGTTTTATTATTTTGTGTTATAACTGCTAACTGTTCTTTTTTTGCTTTTTTTACTTTTAAGTTTGCTTTTTGTTCATCTAATTGGCTTTTTATTTTTTCTACTTCATTCTTATTTTTTTCTATTTCATCTAATAACTCAACATCATTTTGAATGAATTGTTGAATTGTGTAATAGTTTGACAGAAAATCTACTATGTTTGAAGATTGCATTAATATATCTAAGTATGTTGTTTCCCCTAGTTCATACATTACAACTAATCTTTGTTGTAATAAATCTTCATTATTTTCATAGTCTTTTTGTATATTGTTTAAATTTTCTGTAGTTTCATCTATCTTAATTTGTAAGTCAGAAAGGTCTTTTTCTAAACTTCCTATGTCTGCTTCTGCTTGTTTTATTGTATCATCCAATTCTTGTATTTTTACAATTGTTGTAGACAACTCATCTTGTACATATTCTAATTTTTCCTGTGCTTCTACTTTTTTATCTTGTACTTCTTGTTTTTGTTCTCCTAAAGTTGTTGCATTTATTATAATGGAATAAGAGCATGTTAGTAGAACAAATATTATTATAATTATATTAATTTTTTTTATCATACCTTATTCCTCCTTTTTTAACTTGGAGTCTTTGCTCCTGCGGCAAATGTGTAGCCACCTGGTAAATAGTCTAGTGGGTCTAGGAAATTACTGCTGAAGTAATTTGATATTGATGTAGCTTTTCTTATTTCAAAGTGTAAATGTGCTCCTTGGCTTGCTCCTGTATTTCCTGATGTGGCTATTACTTGTCCTTGAGATACATATTGTCCATCTGATATTTTATAAGAATCTAAATGTCCATATAATGTAATAAAGCCACTACCATGAACTACCATTATATAATGTCCATATCCTCCTGGATTTTCTAACCTATATGCATATCCTGAGGCTGCTGCATATACATTTTCATATCTTGCTCCAATATCTAAACCTTTATGCCATCTTCCCCATCTTATCTTTACTGTAGATGTTATTACTTTATTATTACATGGCCAAATAAAGCTTCCATCAAATTTTAAACCAGAATTATTTACTTGTTTGTTTGCCTCTGCTAAAATTTTAGATATTTGATCATCTATTTTTTTAATTTGGGCATTATAACTATCTATTTGTGCTTGTAATGTTTTTTTCTCATTGCTTAAAGAATTTGCTTTTTGCTCTCTTTGCGCTTTCTTAGCCTTTAGTGAATTGCTTTTAGAAACTTTATCATTTTTTAAAACTTCTATTTCACTTTTTTGTTTTTCTAACTCTTCTTTAGCATTTTCTATTTCTTTTTTATCGTTTTCTATTGTTTGTAATAATTCTGTATCATACTCAATTAATTGTGATACTGTATAATAATTAGAAATAAAGTCTACTATACCACTTGAGTTAAACAATATATCTAAAAATGATGTTTCACCTTGTTCATACATTACTACTAATCTTTGTTCTAGTAATTCTTGATTTTCGTTGTATTCTTCTTGTTTTTCATTAATTAATTTTTCTTTTTCTGAAATAGATGTTTCTAATTCTTGTATTTGAGCATTAAGCCCATTTATTTGTTCTTCTTGTTGGGCTATTTCATAATCTAAGTTAGAAATTACTTTCATCTCTTCATCTAACTCTTGTTGTACATCTAATTGTTGGTCTTTTACTTCATTAATTTTCCCTTGTATATCGTCTTTTTGATTGTTTAAATTTGTTGTAGAAGTTGCCATTACTGTACAGACATATACCTGCAACATTATAAGTATTAGTACAATTGATACTACTTTTCTTTTCATTATTTCCTCCTTATACTTCCAAATATTTTCTCATAGAAATAACACTTCCTACAATTCCTATACCTATTCCTAAGGTTAAGTATACAGTAATTACTAGTGCAAATATATCTGAAAATGTTAATAAGCTTAATCCTATTGAAGAAGCTATAGAAGTTTCTAATAGTTTTCCTATAATGAAATTATACCCTCCGCCTAATAAAAGTATTGAAAGTAGTGCTGCTATAATTCCTATTATAATTCCTTCTACAATAAATGGCCATCTAATAAATCCATTTGTAGCTCCTACATATTTCATAATAGAAATCTCTTTTCTTCTAGCATGAACTGTAAGTTTTATTGTATTTGCTATAATAAATGTTGATATGATAATTAATAATACAAGTATAATTCCTGATATAATTCTAATTCCATTTGCTACATTTATTAATGCACTTATTGTTTTATCTTTAATTGTTATTTCCTTTACATTTTCTAAGTCATTTATTTGTGCTCTTACTTCTTCTGATTTTTCTAAGTTTGTTAATGTAACTAAGAAGGAATCTCCTAATGGATTATGTTCTTTGTATCCTTCTAGAATTTTGGCATTTTCTCCCCATTTTTCAATTACAGAATTTAAGCCTTCTTCTTTTGTAATGTGTGTAACTTTTGCTACATTCTCTATAGATTTAATTTCTTCCTCTAGTTTTTGTATTTGCTCTTCTGTTGCTGTTTTGTACATAAATACTTGCATACCTTGTTCTGATTCTAACTCATTCATTACATGGTTTACGTTTTCCCCTATTAGAAAAAATAGTCCGAATATAAGCATAGTAGCACACATTATCATCAATGAAGCACCTGTAGATTTTTTATTTTTCATTACATTGTGAAAACCTTCACTTAACAAATATCCTATTACATTATATCTCACTGTTATAACCACCTTTTCTATCATCTCTTATAATATTTCCGTCACTTATTTCAATAACTCTCTTTTTCATTTTATCTACAATATCTTTAGCATGTGTAGCTATAACAACTGTTGTACCTCTCATATTAATATCATTTAAAAGAGTCATAATATCCCATGCTGTGTCTGGGTCTAAGTTTCCGTGTTGGTTCGTCTGCAATTAGCATAGATGGGTTGTTAACCAACGCTCTTGCTAATGCTACCCTTTGTTGTTCTCCACCTGATAATTCATTTGGATACATTTTTGCTTTTCCACTTAGTCCAACTAAAGCTAATACCATAGGGACTTGTCTTCTAATGTGTCTTGGTGTTGCTTTTACAATGTACATTGCAAAGGCTACGTTTTCGTAAACTGTTTTATCTGGTAAAAGTCTGAAATCTTGGAATACAACTCCCATGCTTCTACGCAAATATGGAACTCTTTTTGCTTTTAAATATGTAGTGTCTTTTCCATTTATTATAATATTTCCTGAAGTAGGATTTTCTTCTTTTAATATCATTTTTATTAATGTAGATTTTCCGTGAACCTGAAGAACCAACTAAAAATGCAAACTCTCCTTTTTCTATTTTAAAGTTAGCATTATGAACCGCTTCTGTTCCAGTTTCATATGTCTTACTTACATTTCTAAATTCTATCATAATTTGCTCCTTTTTTAGCTTTTTTTACATAATAATTTCTAATTATATAATTACACCTATATCATAACAATAAAACAAAATATTTGCAATACTTTTTACAAGAAAATCACATAGAAAATTTAGGAAAAAGTTACTGTTCATAGTACTGCTATTAAAATCCGCTCCCAGTAAGTAACATATTTTATTTTTTCCATTTCATCCTCCAAGACAAGGGGTATTCCACCGCCTCAATAGGCTGTATACTCTTCATTACAAAAATAAAATATATTACTTACTTCTCACTACTGTAGAAACAAAGACTATGAATAGTAACAGAAAAAAATAATACATTAGGATATTCCTAATGCATTATTTTTATTTTAATTCTCTTCTATTATTTTGAATTGTTTCTAAAGCTTTTTGTAAAGCAGTTTCTATATTTTCTAGTACATTGTCAGCATAATCCTTTGTTCCTTTTGATATTTCTCTTGACATTTCATTTGCTGTTTCAATTATTTCAGCTTTTTGTTCATATGCTTTTCTTGTTATTTCATGCTCATCTATCATAGATATTATTCTGTTTTCTGCTTCTTTTACTATGTCGTCTGCTTCTTTTTGTGCTTCTACTAAAATACGTTGTCTTTCTTCTTTTACCCATTTAGCTTGTTTTAGTTCTTCTGGCAATTTTAATCTTATTTCTTTAATTATTTCAAGCATTTCTTCTTTATCTACAATACCTTTTGTTGAAAATGGTATTGACTTGCTTGTTTCTAGCATTTCCTCTATAGTTTCTAATAATGTAAATATTTCCATGGTATTTTTAGCCCCTTTCACGTAAGAAAATCAGTTTTACTCTTCCATATTTTCTTACATCATACACTTCTAAATTAATATTTTCTAATTCTCTCATTTCTCTTTCTTCTTCGTCTGTTTCTAGTATAATTATTCCATCTTTTGCAAATATATTATATTCTAATATTAGCTTTATAGAATTCACTGCTATATCTAGTTTGTATGGTGGGTCTATAAAAATAATATCAAATTTATTTTTTTCTAATGAACTTATGCATTTTTTATAGTCTTTTATAAATATAGTCGCTTTATTTTCAAACTTTGTTTTTTGTAAGTTCTGCTTAAGCATTTTTATTGATTCATGTGATTTATCACAAAATGTACAATGTTTAGCCCCTCTGCTTAAAGCTTCTATTCCTAATGCTCCACTTCCTGCAAATAAATCTAATACGTTAGAATTCTGAAGATGAGTTTGAATTATATTAAATAAGGCTTCTTTTACTCTGTCTAAAGTAGGTCTTGTTGATATACTTTCTATTGAATTTAATTTTGTACCTCTTGCAGTTCCACTTATAACTCTCATAAATAGCCCTTTCGTAATTTTAACTATATTTTATACTTTTCAAAATATATGTCAATAATGTTAATAAAATTGTAATATACATTTAACAGTTTCGTAATACATTAACATTCTTGTAACATAGTGTATGTATTATATAACATTTTTTCGCATTTTGCAATATGTTAACTATTTTTTTTACTTTTTTACGCAAAATAGGTTACAATTCACAGCCAAAATATTTTTATGATGTAGGGGGTAGTAGCGTCCCCACTGTCCACTCTTCAAAGAAATTATTCCAGAATTAACATTCTATTTAAGTAAATTCGTTGGAGCACGGACAGTTGCTAGTTGCATATACATCTATATTTAATATTAGCTATGAATTGTAATACATTGCCATAATTTAGAAACGAAATTTATTATGATTTATTGATTTATTTCTTTTCATGTTATATAATATATATGTACTTATATTTGGGGGTGTAATTGGTTTCGACAGTATTTTAGAAGTATAATTTGCGAGTAGTGGATGGTCGCTTTGGCCACTATAAAAAAGCGAAACTAAATATAAACGCTGATAATAGAGAATTAGCATACGCTGCCTAGTTTGCGGCGACGTTTTACCTTAAGGCCTACTCTTTTGGATAAAGCGACGGTTTAGTAGGAAACAAAGCAATTTTTTGCTATGAAAATTGTGGGTATTTTATATAGCTACTTTATAACAACGTTTGTTTGTTAATGTTATTATAAAGGAAATTTAATAACAAACTACACTCGTAGAAAGTTATATGGAAAAAATACTGGACAGGAGTTCGACTCTCCTCACCTCCACCAAATGTGCTGCTTTAACAAGCCGCAGTTAATAATTTATTAAATAAACTCAAAAAAATACGTAAGTATATTATAATGTATTACTATAATTCATCATTATATATTTACGTATTTTTAATATAATTCATTTAATTTTTAATCTTTTAATATCTTTAA
>CATLDI010000050.1 GCA_949902805.1 uncultured Clostridiaceae bacterium | reverse complement strand
TATATTTTTGTGTACTAGTATTTTTAAGTATAGTATTAGTTTTAAATTTAGTGTTTACAGCAAACATTGATTTATCAGAGCATATAACAATAGAATTCAATAACATTATATATATGTTAGGAATAATATTATTAGCAATATTAGTATATATAGTAACTAAATTTATAAACAAAAAATTATATGACGATATAGAAAAAAAGAAAAAAATAAGAAAAATATTATTCATAAGCACAATTGTTATTTATGCAATATTTAATATAGTATGGTGCATTTTAGTAAGGCCACCAATAGTAGGAGACCAAATACATGCTTGTAATTTAGCACAAACTTTTTATAATGGAAATTTAGAAGAATTTTTGCCCAATATGACATATGCCAATATTCCACTTAGCGAATATATGCAAGCATATCATCAACAAATATCATTAGCATTTGTATTTAGCTTATTTTTTAGAATAATTCACTATGATGGAATAGGAATTCTAAGGCTTTTAAACATAATGGGAAATATAGCAATTGCAATTAGTATATACAAAATAGGCATACAATTATCTAAAAAATACAAAATAAATAAAGTGCTACTACTTACATTAGTAACAACATTTGCATCATTAATAATGCTTTCAACATTTATATATGGGGATATTCCAAGCATAGCATTATGCCTGTTCTCAGTTTATTTAATAATGAAATATAATGAAACTGGAAAGTTTAAATATACAATTATAGCATCAATATTAACAATGTTCGCATTTATGATGAGAATGAACAGCTTAATATTTATAATAGCAACAGTAATATACTTATTAATAAATTTATTTAACGAATTTACAAAAAGAAATACAAAACAAAATTTAATAAAAGTGCTAATAATAGCAACGTATATAATTATATCAATAATACCATCAGCACTTGTAAAAAATTACTACTTAAATAAATATAATATGGACAAGGAAAAAGCATATCCAAATATAAGCTATTTTCTAATGGCAATGAAAGAATCTTGGAGAGGTAACGGCTGGTACAACGAAGATATAGGAGAGCCAGCACTAAAAGACCCAGTAAATAAAAAAATAGAATATAAAGATAGAATAAAAGAAAGATTAATATATTTTAGTAAGCATTTAGACTATACATTTGAATTTTACACAAAGAAAATAGCATCAATGTGGGCAGAAAATACTTACTCAGCAGTAAGAAGCAATTTGGCTGAAGAAACTGACCCAATAGCAAATGCTACTAAGCCACTTATGGTATATCAAAAAACACTACTAATACTAATGTGTGCATGCAGTTTAATAGTATTACTACAAAACGGAAAAAATCTTTCAATCGATGTCATATTCTTAATAACAATTTTTATAGGAGGTTTTGCATTCCACATACTATGGGAAGCAAAATCAAGATATATAATTCCATACATATTAGCACTAATTCCAGTTGCTTCAATATTCATAAATAAAATAAATTTAAAAGAGAAATTAAAAAATAGAAACGAAATAATTACAAAAAGAAAGTCTTAGGTAAAACTAAAACTTTCTTTTGTATTACAGGGAAGTACTCCGTTTTTAGTTAAAGATGTATGGGCGATTATTAATTGCTCGCATGGCAAAGCCACTTTTTAGGAAAGCAACAAAGAAATTTTATCTTTGTCATAAATAAGTGCATGAGTATTCCAAAATTCTATTGACTTTTTATATGCCAATTTGTCAATATTAGGTTTCTTTTTCCATGTAAACTGGTCATAGAAATTTGAATCCCACGGTTCAGGAGCACTGTCACCTCCAATATATGAAGATAATAAAATATAATTATCATCTTCCACTTTTTTTAATACTAAAGTAATGCAAGAAGAGTCAATAGGCTTGCGCTTTTTTACCATTGGAGTAGGGCCTTTTCTACCTTTCCGAATGACATATACAACTTCATCACTTTTGGTAATAGGTACACAGTTACATTTTCCAATAACACACTTCATATCTACAACATCTTTGTGAAATCCTTTACATAAATTTAAGCTGGATAAGGCCTTAACTAAAGTTTCTTCATTTACATTTTTGTGAATATGACTATTGAACCGATTAAAAATACTCTTACCATTTGCACTTTTAGTGATAAACTCTAAATTATTCATATGTTCATCCTCTCTAAACAAAGTTTAAAATAACATAAATATATTTTAACGCAATTAACATAAAAAGTAAAGAAACAAATTAAATATAAGGGAATTATATCATAAATTATTCATAAAATATTTATAAATTTGTGACAACAAAAAAACACTTGACAAAAAAGAAGAAAATGGTATATAAGAAGTAACAAGTCAATTTATAAAATTTCAAACTTAATTAAGGAGGAAATAATATGAAAATGATACCTAAAACTCAATATATGTATGTGAATATTGCCACAGAGGAAATTTTGAAAGTAAAAGTGAATGCGAACTGCATGAAAAAACTTGCCGTAGAATAAAAAAATGTACATATTACGGTGGAAAAGGATGGATAGAAAAGTATAAAACATATTCAGTACGTAATCGTTGTGGGTGGTTTGAGAAAAAAAGGTTATTTTGAAGAAGTGAGATGTCCAGAATGTAATTATTAAAAAGATATTTTATTAAAAAAAGTTAGAGTCTTTAATCTCTAACTTTTTTGCTTAAAATTCAAATTTCTATTTGCTTTATAAAATTATACAAATAAGTCCGCCAGAGCCCTCATTAACAATTCTTTCTAAAGTCTCTTGAAGCTTACCTTGAGCGTCTTCAGGCATTCTGCAAAGTTTATTTTGTAAGCCTTCATTAACAAGTTCGTGTAAGCTCTTTCCAAATATGTTAGACTCCCAAATTTTTTGTGGGTCGCTTTCAAACTCAGAAAGTAAGTAATTAACAAGTTCTTCTGATTGCTTTTCACTACCAACAATAGGTGAAACCTCAGTTTCAATATCGGCTCTTATCATATGTATAGAAGGAGCTTTAGCTTTTAATTTAACACCAAACCTAGAGCCTTGTTTAACCATTTCAGGTTCGTCTAAAATAAGTTCATCCATAGAAGGTGTAACTATACCATAACCAGTAGCCTTAACGCTTTCTAGTGCATATGCAATTTTATCATATTCTTTCTTAGTTTGAGCAAAAGAAGTTATAGTAGAGAATAAATCTCCTTCATTTGAAATTTCCACTCCAGAAATTTCAGTAAGTACTTTATAAAATAAGTCATCCTTTAAATCAATAGAAATATTAACATTACCATTGCCAAGTAAAATTTCCTCAACAGTAGTTCTTTTTATAACTTCTGTTCTTTGAATTTTAGTTATACCACTATCAATTTGTTTTAACAAACGAATATCACTAAAAGCCTCTTTAATTTCTAAATGTAATTCTTGTTTTAGCCAATGTGAATCTGGAAGGCCATCAACCCAACGAGGGAAATTAATATTAATTTGTTCAATTGGGAATTGATATAATATCTTACCAAATATATTATTAATATCATCAAAATCAAGAATAGAACAATTAGTAGGAATTACAGGTACACAGTATTTTTCCTCTAAATTTCTAGCAAGTTCTTTTGTATAGTCAGAATTAATATCAGCTGTATTAAGGACAATAACAAAGGGTTTATTTAAAGCTTTTAATTCGCTAACAACTCTTTCCTCAGCCTCAATATAATCTTCTCTTGGAATATCAGTAATAGAGCCATCAGTTGTAACTAAAATACCAATAGTAGAATGTTCAGTAATTACCTTTTTAGTACCAATTTCAGCAGCAACTTCAAAAGGAATTTCCTCATCATTCCAAGGAGTTTTAACCATTCTTGGCATATCATCTTCCAAGTAACCAATAGCATTATTAACTAAGTATCCAACGCAATCAACTAATCTAGTTTTAAGTTTAATATTATCTCCTAAAGTAATCTCCACTGCTTCATTAGGAATAAACTTAGGCTCAGTAGTCATAATAGTTCTTCCAGAAGCACTTTGAGGAAGCTCATCTAAAGCCCTTTCTCTTTTGTATTCATTATCAATATTAGGAATAACAAGTAAATCCATAAACTTCTTTATAAAAGTAGATTTACCAGTTCTTACAGGTCCAACAACCCCAACATAGATATCTCCATCAGTACGTTTTGCTATATCTTGATAAACTAATAAATTTTCATCCATTAAAAAATATACCTCCTTAAATGTTTGTACTAATAAACTTGTTTAATTAATGTATATTAGGAGGCAACTACAAGTATGACAAAAATAAAAAGAAAAAAAGTTTTTTTCAAAAACTTTTTTTCTTTTTAAGCTTTTTATTGTTGTTCGCCAGGTAAGAAGTAATCTACAACACCATAGATTAAAGCACCTACTATGGCAGCCATCCAAGAAATTGTATATCCTGCTACAAAGTATTGAGTTACATATAATACGATTGCAGAAAGTACAAAACCTACAAAACCTTTACCGAATGAGCTAGCATGTAGACCAGTAAATTTTACTATTAAATAATCTATTATAGTAAGAACAACTGCGGCTGCAATTAATGTCCAAATATTACTTATTTGAAATCCTGGTGTAAAGAAAGCAGTAATTGCAAGAACAACGGCAGCACTAACTAATCTTCCTACTATTTGCCATACTGTACTAGCACCATTTCTGGCTTGACTATGAGTTTGGTTTTCTGACATAATAAAACCTCCTTATTTAAGAAAATTTGCAAATTTAAACAAATTTACATGCTTTCATAATTTTATTATTTACATTTTTATTTTTTATATTCTTAAAGTTTATTATGAAAAAAATTCAAAAAAATAAACACAAAAACATTAACATTTTCAAAAGTTTTATTTTAATTACACATACAATTTTAAATAGAAAACTTCTATAAAATGAATAAATAAGAAGAAACATGAGAAAAATAAAATTAAAAAGGAGAGATTTTTTATGCTATTAACTTTTTTCAGAACAATAATATTATACATATTAGTTTTAATTGTAATGAGATTTATGGGGAAAAGAGAAATTGGTCAACTTCAACCATTCGAACTTGCAATATCAATAATGATAGCAGACTTAGCAACAATACCAATGGCAGAACCTGGAATTCCAATAACAAGTGGAATAATACCAATATTAGGACTACTAGTAATGCATTTAACAATTTCACTAATAAACCTAAAAAGCATAAGAGCCAGAGAAATAATATGTGGAAAACCTTCTATATTAATATACAGAGGAAAAATACAAGAAGATAAACTAAAAAAAGAAAGATTTACAATAAACGAGCTAGAAGAAAGATTAAGAGACCAAAACATATTCAATATAGGAGATGTAGAATATGCAATATTAGAAACAAGTGGACAAGTAACCGTAATACAAAAACCAAATAAAAGAACAACAACTCCAGAAGACTTCGGAATAATGCCAGAATACGAAGGAATAGCCTACGATCTAGTAGTAGACGGAAAGATAATGAAAGAAAACCTAAAAAAGCTAGGAAAAAACAACACTTGGCTAGCAAATCAACTAAAACCCTACAAACTAAAACCCGAAGAGGCCCTAATAGTCACCATAGACGGAAAAGGAAACTTCTTCTGCCAAGCAAAACAAAAAAGGGACAATTAGGGACAGTCCCCAATTGAGACAAATGGGACAACTTGGGACAACCCTTTAAAAAATGTATGAAAGGTGATAAAATGTATAAAGAAATTATAATTTGTTCAATTGTTATAATTATTGTAGTTGCATTAAATATATGTACAGAAAATTATACAAAAGAATCAATAGTTTTAATAAGTGATAATTTAGAAAGTTTAAAAGAAAATATGCTTTCAGAAGAACAAAATGAAGAAAAGATAAATAGCCAAATAGATAATATAGTAAATAATTGGGAAGAAAGATACCAAAAATTAGCATACTATATAGAACATGACGAACTAGAAAAAGTAAAAACAGAACTTGTTTCTTTAAAAGGTAATATTGAAGTTAAAGAATATGAGCAAGGAATACCAAATTTGAACAATTGTGTATTTATATTAGAACATATAAAGGAAAAAACGGCATTACAGATAAAGAATATTTTTTAGAAAAACTTGAAATCGACATAAAAATATGATAATATGAATGTAACGTTAAACAACAAAAATTTAATAAAAAGGAGTGAAGTCTATGTTTGGAAAAATAGCTCAGTTAAGAGGAAAAGAAGCACAAGCAGGTTATGAAGTTGTATATGGCATAGACAATCCAATTGCTGGTCGGTATTCTTTAGCATTTGGTAGTATTTCATTTGGAAATATGTATGCAACCACAACTTATATTTATGGAGGTCATATTATTGAAGAGAAAAGTGATGGTTATAAAGACATTTTAATCTTCAATGGGGAACTCACTAGTAGTGATACAGAAGAGTATCTTTTAGTTATTATCCCATATGCATCACAACTGAAGACAGATTCTAAAAAAATTGCTGGTAGGTATTACCATGAAGCAATTTTAGAAATGCACAATGGAGACACTGTTGAAGTATCAAAGAACTCATTCGGAAAAAGAGAAGTTTACATGGCTGTACAGGCAGGAAATGAAGTGTTTTTAATTAAAAAAGAACGGTAATTCACTCATACTCTCTATGTATAGAGAAAACAAAGTAAAGAAGAGAATTTCAAATCTCTTCTTTATTTTGCTTATAAAAGATAAAAATACTTGTAATCGACATAAAATTATGATAAAATTCTTAAAGTAACTATAGAAACGCGATTTTTATATGAATAATATATAAATTGCTAATGTCTTAATAAATAGGAGGACAAAAAATGAAGAAAGTGCGGAAAAAAGATTTAGAAAATTTAATCGAAAGCTTTTATTGCAAATTTATAGCTCACATTTCGAAAAGTGAGTATTATGACTTACCATACTGTAAAAGAGCAACAGTAGCTGTAATGTCTACCCATATAGTATTTAAGTATGAATTTGACGATTCGGATTCGCAAATTGATATGGAAAATTTTATAGGAAATTTTGCAGAAGAAATTGAAAAAATAACATTTGGAAACCTTAAAGTAACATATTATGGAACTGAAAAATCACAGTATGGCAGTATGATTGAAATCTACATTGCAAATGCATATGAAGTAACTGATTAAATGCACGCAAGGGACGGTCCTTTCCGTTCCAAATTCGGAACGGAGGGGAGACTCCTTATAGCATTTGGGGCTATTTGTGATCGGAAACAAGATAGAGAAGAACTACAAGCAAAAAAATAAAATAATCTGGCTAGATTAGGAACTGTCCCAAATGCAGAAAACAAAAGAATAAATTTAAAATAATATATAAATTAAACTATAGGGGCGTAATCGGTAAAGAATACCCATAAGAATTTACCGAATTACGCCCTTTTATAATGCATATATTTCATAAAACATGTTAAAAATATACATTTTAGTACATAATTTACTTAAAATCTCACAAATACATCTAACTAATTTATCACTTTATAAAGAAACTACTAAAATTTATTATAAAAAATTATTTCACAAATAGAGATTTCTTTAAGAAAATAGAAATTTTTTTGATAACATATTGACATAGAAGAAATAAATAAGTAAAATACCAATATAAGTATTAACAAATAAACATAACACTAAAAAACATAATTCATCCTGTAGGGGTGATTATCAATCGCCTGCGCTTCGAAGAAACTACCAGAAAAACAAAAAAATACAAAAAAACAAAAGAAAGAAAGGAAAATAAGAAAATGAAAGAAACTAAAAAACAAAAGCAAATTAAAAAACAACTACCAACCAAAAAAAGAACTGTAGGGTCGGGAGCCTTTAAGTCTTCCCAAGGAATAACATTAATAGCACTAGTAATAACAATAATAGTCCTACTAATCCTAGCTAGCGTAGCAATAAACCTAACTCTAAGCGATAACGGAATATTCACAAAAGCCAAAGAAGCAAGAGATAAAACCGAAAGAGCAACCCTAATAGAAAGAATACAAACAGAAATACTAGAAAAACAGCTAGAAAACGAAGAAACAAATATAGGAAAAAGCGATTTAGAAGAAATACTTTCAAAATATGGAGAAGTAATAAAAGATGAAGAAGGAAATATAACAGGACTAAAACCAGAAGGAAAAGAAGAAATATCAATAAAAGATATAATGAGTAATAATAAAGTAACAGAAGGAGATGGACAAAATCCAGAAGAGCCAAAAGAGCCAGATGAACCACCAACAATAAGACCAGGAGAAAGTGGCTATGTAGGAGGAGAATATAACGACCCATATATACCAACAGGCTTCACACATACAGAAGGAACGTGGAATTCAGGATATACAATAAAAGGAACAGGAGAGGGAATAGCACCAGATGAATTTGTATGGGTACCATGTGTATTAACAGAAGCAGAACAACAAGTCGCACAATCGAATGGACACACAGTACAAATATTCCAAAAGAAATTAGACTATCCTAAAAATTCTGGACTTGAAGTAACAGGAGACGAACCAGAAGCAGATGATATTAGAACAAGCGTAGAAAACTATCAAGGCTTTTATATAGCAAAATATGAAGCAGGAATACCAGGTACAACGCAAAGCGTAACAAGTAATCATTATACTTCAGTAGCAGGCGATATATTACCAGTATCACAACCAAATGTAGGAGTATGGAACTATATAAATAGAACAAATGCATTAGTGCTATCAAAGAAAATGATAAATTACGAAAAAACAGGAGTGCATTCTACACTAATAAGTGGAGCAGCATGGGATACAACACTTCAATGGATAACAAATACAACAGATGCAACTTATGCTGAAAATTCAGAAGGAAAAGGAAATCATTCTGCTAGTATAGCAGTAACAAGTTCAAATTTAAATACAGCTTATGCAAAGAATAATATATATGATATGGCAGGAAATGTATATGAATGGACAACAGAGAACTGCACGAACGGTGGCTATAGCCGCTTGGTCAATAGAGGTCGGTAGTTACGGCAGTAGTGGTTCAGTTCAGCCAGCAGCGTACCGTTACAGCTATCACGACGCTACATACAACTTCATTGGTTTTCGTCCCGTGCTTTATAAGTAACGCTGAACGCTAATAGCGATAAACTATAACAGATAGTGTATACGAATGAAGTATAAAACTAGAACAAACAATAAACAAAAATTGCCACTAACGTGGCGTTTTTATTATGTTTGAAAGCATAATAAAAATGCACACATAAATAAAATTGAAAGGTGGCAAACGAATATGAGTTTTACAAAAATGGTAAATATATTACGAGAAATGAATAAGGGAAAAATAGAAAATAAAGGGTATTTTATATTGATTAAAAAGATAGAAAAAAATCTTAAATGACTTGACATTAAAAATTAGTATTGTTAAAATCAATCCAATAATAGTAACTTAGTTGCATAAGAACATTGGAAATTGAATACAAGAGCAAGTATAAAAACAAAGAAAAGCACAAATAATGTTCATATGTGGATAAGTTAAAACAATTAACAAATATACAAAATAAAAATATATAAAATGTAAAAAAAGAGTATAAAAAATGTAGGGCCTATATCTAAAAGGAATACCAAAGAGTATTTACCGAATTACGCCAAAAAATACCAACAGATAAAAACATATGTAGGGGCGATTAGCAATCGCCCGCACTTCTAAGAAACTACCACAAAAAACAAAAGAAGGGAGAAAATAAAAATGTTAAAAACAAAAGAACAAAAAGGTATAACACTAATAGCTCTTGTAATCACAATAATAGTACTAATAATATTAGCAGGAGTAGCAATAAACTTAACACTAAGCGATAACGGAATATTCACAAAAGCCAAAGAAGCAAGAGAAAAAACAGAAAGAGCGACCCTAATAGAAAGAATACAAACAGAAATACTAGAAAAACAACTAGAAAACGAAGAAACAAATATAGGAAAAAGCGATTTAGAAGAAATCCTATCAAAATATGGAGAAGTACAAAAAGATGCTGAAG
>CATLDI010000049.1 GCA_949902805.1 uncultured Clostridiaceae bacterium | reverse complement strand
TCTTGTGTTATACTATTCATAGGAAATACCTTCTTTCGATATTAGTTTTTGTGGTTAAAAACATTATATCATATTTGGTATTTCCTATTTTTTATATTAAGTGTGACATATCTATTGTAAACCTATACACTTGACATAAATTCAAAAAGGAATTGTTATAATAGAACATCTATAGTCAATTTATTAATCAAAGAAATTAAATTCAAAAAAATTTAAATCTAACAAAATCAAGTTATTGAAAAAGAAAACTTATAATGATATAATAAAGGAGGTAGATAAATGACTATAATTTCACAATTTTTTGGTATAATAATATATATGTATAGGGAGATTGGAGTGATATAAATAAGAGCCAAGGCTATAGATGTAAAACCATATTTCAAATTTAGTATATTTAATGAACTAAAAGAGAAGGAAAAATTCGAAAAAGTTAAAATATCAGGTTTATAAATTGAATGGGAAAACGGAGCAGATATTTGCCCAGATGAATTATATAATAATAGTATAAGACAAGATGGAGGGGAAAAATAATGTACATTATAATGTTAGGAAAACCAGGTTCAGGAAAAGGAACTGTAGGTAAAATGTTATCAGAAGAATTAGGAATAATTCATATTTCAAGTGGAGACTTATTTAGAAGTTATGCAAAAAATGTAGATAAAATAGGAGAAGAAATAGAAAAGTATATATCAAAAGGTAAATTAGTTCCAGATAAACTGGCAATACAACTTGTAGAAAAAAGACTATCAGAAAAAGATTGTAAAAATGGAGTAATACTAGATGGTTTTCCAAGGACTGTGGAACAAGCAATAGAATTAGATAGATTTTTAAATAAAAACAATCAAAAAATAAATATAGCATTAGAATTAGCATTAACAGATGAAGATATAATAGAAAGAATAACAAGCAGATTAGTATGTTCAAATAATGAATGTAGAGAGATATATAATATAGAATTTAAAAAGCCAAAACAAGAAGGAATATGTGATAAATGTGGAAGTAAACTAATACAAAGAGCAGATGATACAATAGAAACTGTACAGCAGCGACTAAAAACATATCATGAAACTTCAGAAAAACTAGTAGAATACTATAAGAACAAAGACTTACTATATGCAGTAAAACTAAATATACACTCAGGGAAAACATCAGAAGATGTTGCAAAAGAAGTAAAAGAATACCTAAATAAAAAATAAAATATATAATATATAATATATAATATATAATATACTTATAAACATATAGCAAAGAAGCGTTGCTGTATGTTTATATAAATTATGTAACTTTGTAAAGAATAAAATTATTTCAAATTGCTGCAAAAACAAAAGCTAAATGATATAAATATATTAGATAAAGGAGTGATAAACAAATGAAAAATAAAGGAATAACACTAATTTCTTTAGTAATAACAATAATAATATTAGTAATATTAGTAGCAATTGTTATTAACCTAACAATAGGACAACGAGGAATCTTAACAAGAGCAGAAGAAGCAGGAAGAAATTATACAAAATCAGCAAAAGAAGAAGAAAAGCAATTAGGGGATTTGTTAAATATAATAGATGGAAAAGGTGGTTTTGGAAATGAATCCGAAATAGAGAACCAACCACCAATTTATGGAAAATTATATACAGTAAATGGAGGCACAGATGAGGTATTAATATTAGCAAGTAAAGAAGAAGCTTTTTTAGATTATAGTGGGGAGCTTACACTTAAAGATGATTTTGGAAATATATATGAAAAATATTATAAAACAGAAGAAGATTTATATGAATTGCCTGAATATGCAGAGTATTTACAATTGGATGAATGGAAAGAATTAAAAGAACAAAAACCAAAAGAGGCTTAAGAAGCGCTTGAAAGGTTATTAGAATCTGCGAACGGAAATATTGGACGCCAATGGATAAGATATGAAGATAATGGATATGGAGATTGGTAAGATATGAATAAAAACCTAATTGAAGTTAGAATACTTGATGAAATATTTCCTAAATCAACTAGCGGATGGGACACATCAAATGTGACTAGTATGGAAGACATGTTTTATCACTGTGTAAGTTTAACATCGCTAGATATAAGTGGATGGAACACATCAAATGTGACAAATATGAATGACATGTTTAGTGACTGTAGTAGTTTGAATGAAATTCTAGTTGGCAATGGATGGGATATAAGTAAAGTAAATAATAAAAATTCAATGTTTACTAGATGTGGGGTTTCGGAGGTAACAATTGTTACAGAACAAAATAAATTTAAAAATAACAACAGCTCAAATGAATAAATATGCAGAAAAACAAGAAATGCCAACATTGCAAGAACTAGCAAATATATTATATGAAGATAGTGAAATTCAATATGTAGCACTAGAAACACAAACAGCTAGTAAAGAAAAAATAATAGTAGGAGAAAAAAACTTCAATATATACAAAATTAAATCAATACCCATATGAATTCGAGATAAACTCATCATTACAACTAGCAAGCATAAATGGAATAGAAATAGCTGCAAATCAGCCAAAAAATAAATCTGTTTATTCTGAAACTGAGCAAATAGTAGGAAGGAATATGGATAAATAATAAACCTATTTATACAAAAGTAGTGAGTTTTTCAGAAAATGTTGAAGCCTATGGTAATGTTAGATATATAAGTAGAAATATAATAAAAGGTGCAGAAGATATAATAGAAAGTGGAGGATACTTTATAATTAATAATAATGAAAAAATACAATTTGGTGCCTCACAGACAGGTTGGAATTTACAACCAGGATTTCATAGTTATTCAACAATTAGTGAAAATGATATATACATATATATATTATATAATGCTTCAAACTTTAGTGATAATCCTATAACAGGAACAGTATGTGTAGAATGCACAAAAACTACAGATTAAAAATATTAATAAAAAACTAAAAATATAATTAGTAAAAACTAGAAAAAATATTTATTTTTTCTAGTTTTTATGTTATAATATAAGGTAGGTTTTAAAGAAACGAGGTAATAAAAGTGGTAACAATAAAATCAAAACAAGAAATAGAAAAAATGAGAGAAGCATGCCGTGTAGCAGCACTTACACAAAAAGCAATAGAAGAAGCAATAAAGCCAGGAATATCAACATGGGAGTTAGACAAAATAGCAGAAAACACAATGAGAGCAAATGGGCGGGGTTCCAGCAGAAAAAGGCTACCCAAGTGGAGTAAAAGGAGTACCGCCATTTCCAGGTTCAATATGTGCATCAGTAAATGATGAAGTAATACATGGAATACCTTCAAAAAGAGTAATATTAAAAGAAGGCGATATTGTAAGTATAGACCTAGTAGCCTTAAAAGATGGCTTCAATGGAGACTGTGCAAGAACATATGTAGTAGGAAGCATAGATAAAGAAACAAAAAGATTAATAGATGTAACAAAACAAGCATTTTTTGAAGGAATAAAATATGCAAAAAAAGGAAATAGACTAGGAGATATATGTCATGCAATAGGAGAATATATAGAAAAAAATGGATTTAGTGTAGTAAAAGAATTTCAAGGACATGGAATAGGAAGAAGCATGCACGAAGACCCAGGAATACCAAACTATGGAAAAGCAGGAAGAGGAATAAGGCTAGAGCCAGGTATGACACTTGCAATAGAGCCAATGGTTATATATGGTAAAGACGGAATTTTAGAACTAGATGATGGCTGGACAATAATAACAGAGGATGGCACAAATGCAGCTCACTATGAAAATACAATTTTAATTACAGAAAATGAGCCAGAAGTATTGACAATGCTATAATAATGTTATATACTATATACGTTATTATGTACAATTTTGTACATAAATTATTTATTAAGGTATAAAAAGGAAGTTAGAAGTTAGATGTAGGGGCTTAATCAGTTAGGAATAATCGTAAAATTTACGTAAATTACGCCCAATGAAATCCAACTTCCAATCTCCAATAGGAGGAAGAAATGGCAAAAGAAGATGTTATTGAAGTAGAAGGAACTGTTGTAGAAACACTTCCAAACACAAATTTCAAAGTAGAACTTGAAAACGGACATCAAATACTAGCTCACATCTCTGGAAAACTAAGAATGAACTACATAAAAATATTACCAGGAGATAAAGTAAAAGTAGAGCTTTCACCATATGACTTAACACGTGGAAGAATTACATGGAGAGCAAAATAAAAATAATGAATGCTGAATAATGAATAACTAATAATGAAAAATTATTGATTATTCATTAGAAAAAAATAGAATTTGAATAAATAATGAAAAAATAGTAAATAATGCAACCCAATTATTCACTATTCACTATTCATTATTAACTATTCATTAAATAATTATGGGGGGTGTATTAAAGTGAAAGTAAGACCATCAGTTAAAAAAATATGCGACAAATGCAAAGTAATTAAAAGAAAAGGTGTTATAAGGGTAATATGCGAAAACCCAAAACACAAACAAAGACAAGGATAATTTAAAACTTTATTTTGATATTAACACAAGTCTGAAGCGGCTGTAAACTTTTTGAGGTTTATAAAGAAGATTTGTGTTTATATACATGTCTAAAGGTATTTAAAGATTGGATCCTTTTCCAATGCATTTCACCTTTAAATATCAAAGACAAACTAGAATTTATTTATGGAGGTGCTAAAAAATATGGCTCGTATAGCAGGAGTAGATTTACCTAGAGAAAAAAGAGTAGAAATAGGACTAACTTACATATATGGTATAGGACTAGCTAGTTCTCAAAAAATATTAAAAGAAGCTGGAGTTAATCCAGATACTAGAGTAAAAGACTTAACAGAAGACCAAGAGCAAGCAATAAGAAAAGCTATGGAAGGTTTCACAGTAGAAGGTGACTTACGTAGAGAAGTAGCATTAAACATTAAAAGATTAATGGAAATAGGATGCTACAGAGGTTTAAGACATAGAAGAAACTTACCAGTAAGAGGACAAAGAACAAAAACTAATGCTCGTACAAGAAAAGGTCCAAGAAAATTAGTAAGCAAAAGCAAGAAAAAATAGATAAAATAAGTCGGAAGTCAGAAGACGGAAGACAAAAAATAAATAAAAAATGAAGATAGAAGTTAGAAACAGAAGGAAAAGGCAGAAAATTTAAAGATACAATATCCGACATCTGGCTTCAAAATCAAAATAGAAAAAGACTTAAACAATAACTTATTAAAAAATATATAATAAGGAAGGAGAAAAAACAATGGCAAAACCTGTAACAAAAAGAACAACACCTAGAAGAAGAGATAGAAAAAATATCGAAAAAGGTATGGCTCATATCCATTCTAGTTTTAATAATACAATAGTTACAATAACAGATGTTCAAGGAAATGCAATTTCTTGGGCAAGTGCTGGTGAACTTGGATTCAAAGGTTCAAGAAAAAGCACACCATTTGCAGCAGGAGAAGCTGCAGAAACAGCTGCAAAAGCAGCTATGGAACATGGACTAAAAACAGTAGAAGTATTTGTTAAAGGACCAGGTTCAGGTCGTGAAGCTGCAATCCGTTCATTACAATCAGCAGGATTAGAAATTAGTAGCATCAAAGATGTTACACCAATCCCACACAACGGATGTAGACCACCAAAAAGAAGAAGAGTATAAGAGTGCAATATTTCATATTGCAATTAATAGTGAATAATGAAGAATTAATAATGTATATTAATTTAGATGTGATTTTTCATTATACTAGTTATAGAAAATAGTAGAATTCTTTAACTCTATTTATAAAATATAGTAAAAGATGAAAGGAGAAAAAATAGAAATGGCAAGATATAAAGATGAACAATGCCGTATTTGCCGTAGAGAAGGACAAAAGTTATTCTTAAAAGGTTCAAGATGTTATACAGATAAATGTAGTATATCAAGAAGAAACTACGCTCCTGGACAAAATGGACAAAAAAGAAAGAAACTTTCAGAATATGGTACTCAATTAAGAGAAAAACAAAAAACAAAATCATTTTATGGTGTTAGTGAAAAGCAATTCAGAAAATATTTTGATATGGCTTCTAACACAAAAGGTAAAACTGGTGAAGTTTTACTACAAATACTAGAAAGTAGATTAGATAATATTGTATATAGACTAGGATATGGATCTTCAAGAGCACAAGCAAGAATGCTTATCGTTCACGGTGCATTTGAAGTAAATGGTCACAAAGTAGATATACCATCTTATTTAGTAAAAGCAGGAGACGTAATAGCTGTAAGAGAAATTAGAAAAGATAATGGAGCAATAAAACTAAATGTCCAAGAAAATTCAGCAAGACCAGTTCCAGAATGGCTAGAAAAAAATGTAGAGACTTTAAGTGGTAAAGTAGTAAGATTAGCAACAAGAGAAGATGTTGACCTTCCAGTAGAAGAACATTTAATAGTAGAGCTTTACTCAAAATAATAGTTAAAAAGATTTCAAAATCTTTAGAAATAATATATTATGTTTTAAGAAGTAAAATAAAAGGGTAGAAATATTTAACCTAAGCTAAAACTTCTAAAATAGGAGGTAAAAATGATAGAATTTGAAAAGCCAAATATTAAATGCTTAGAAATCGATAACGAAACAAATTATGCTAAATTTGTATGCGAACCATTAGAACGTGGTTATGGTGTTACAATTGGTAATTCATTAAGAAGAATATTACTTTCTTCATTACCAGGAGCAGCAATAACAAGCGTTAAAATAGAAGGTGTAGTTCACGAATTTTCGTGCATACCAAATGTTGTAGAAGATGTACCAGAAATTATAGTTAATTTAAAAATGGTAAGACTAAAATTACATGAAAATGAAGAAAAAACAATTAGAATTGATGTAAAAGGCGAAGGAGAAGTAAAAGCAGGGGATATAATTACAGACGATAGTGTGGAAGTATTAAACCCAGATTTACATATAGCAACACTTGCAGAAGGTGCTCATCTTCAAATAGAAATGACAGCTGAAAGAGGAAGAGGTTATAATTCTGCGGAAAAAAATAAAAAGGATAATATGCCTATAAATGTATTACCAATAGATTCTATATATACACCAGTTAAAAAAGTAAATTACTCAGTAGAAAATACTAGAGTAGGTCAAAATATAGACTATGATAAATTAACAATAGAATTATGGACAGATGGTGGATTAGCACCATATGAAGCATTAAGTTTAGCAGCAAAAGTTATGACTGGACATTTAGAGCTATTCATAGATTTATCTGAAACAGCAAAAAATACACAAGTAATGATTGAAAAAGAAGAAAACAAGAAAGAAAAAGTTCTTGAAATGTCAATAGAAGACTTAGAATTATCTGTAAGATCATTCAACTGCTTAAAAAGAGCAAATATTTCAACTGTTGAAGATATAGCAAAAATGACAGAATCAGAAATGATGAAAGTTAGAAATTTAGGAAAGAAATCACTAGACGAAGTAGTAGCAAAACTACACTCACTAGGATTAGACTTTGCTAAAGAAGAAGATTAATATATAAGAAGTCAGAAGTCAGAAGTCAGAAGTCAGAAAATGTGATGTAGGGGTGATTATTTCTTAGCTCTTCGAACGATAGTGAGTTAGAGATAAGTTATGCGTTAGTTTAATCCCCTGTTCTTCGAAGGGAATACCAGAAATTCCGACCTCCGATATCCGACCTCCGACAACCCAAAAAGAAGGAGGAGAAACAAGTGGCAACTAATAGAAAATTAGGTAGAACAACAGATATTCGTTTAGCTATGTTAAAATCAGGATTAACAGATTTAATCTGGCACGAAAAAATAGAAACTACAGAAGCTAGAGCTAAAGAACTAAAAGCAATGGCAGATAGCATAATTTCTCTTGCTGTAAAAGAAAAAGATAACTTTGAAACAGTAGATGCAAAAGTTATAAAAGCAAAATTAGATAGCAAAGGAAATAAAGTAACAGAATTAGTAAAAAGCAAAAATGGAAAAGAATATTTAAGAGTAGTAAAAGAAGAAACTACTGAAAAAAGACAAAAAGATATGCCAACAAGACTAAATGCTAGAAGAAAAATGATGAAAATGTTAAATAAAGTAAAGGATGAAAAAGGAAACAACATAGACTTACCATCAAAACTATTTAACGAAATAGCACCAAAATATGAAGGTAGAGTTGGCGGATATACAAGAATCATCAAAAAAGGACCACGTAAAGGTGACGCAGCAGAAGTTGTTATATTAGAATTAGTTTAATATTAAAGAAAAAACGTAATTTTATATTTATAATTACGTTTTTTTTGAGTTTTTTGTAAAAAATGAAACAAAGTATTGACTAAAAAAATACTTATTGGTAAAATAAATAAGTGCATACATATGAACATAAAATTTACTAATTGATTATAAAAATAGGAGGAAAACAAATGAAAAAGCAAGTACAAGGAATAACATTGATTGCACTAGTAATAACGATAATAGTACTACTAATACTAGCTGGTGTAGCAATAAACTTAAGCTTAGGAGAAAATGGAATATTTAATAGAGCAAAAGAAGCAAAAATTAAATATACAGAGGCTCAATTAAAAGAAGAATTAGAAACAGAACTAGCGTCATTATTAATAGATGCAAAAAGCCAAGGAAGAGATGTAAGTATAGATGATATTGCGAATAAAATGGATGAAATAGGAGAAGTTTTAGGAGTAGAAGACGATATAATAGAAGGAGAATATAAAGACCATAATGTTACAATAGATAAAGATGGAAATGTAACAATAGGAAATAAATTAACAGGAATAAAGCCAACAGCAGAAATAACAATACTAACAGAAGGAACAGGCCTAGAAAAAGTAGAAATGCAAGTAGTTGCAAGTACTGAAGAAGGAGAAATTGCATCAGTAGAGCCAGTAAATGGAGCAATACTAAAAACAGAAAATAGTGTTTCAGATAAAATATATGAAGTAACAGCTAATGGAATATATAAATTTAAGATAACAGGAACAAATAAAAGAGCATCAATAGTGAAAAAAGAAGTTACTAGTATACTAACAGAAATGGAAGCAGAGTCAATACTAGAAGGGTTAGGTAGAGTTGATACAAGTGGACTAGTAAAAATGAAAGTAAAAGGAAAAACAAGTAGTGAAGCAGAAGAAGAAGAAATTACATATAGATTAGACATTATAAAACATGATGGAAGTTTAGTACTAGATGGAGTAGAAACACCAGAAATGGAAGGAATTACATTATCAGGTAAAACATATTCAATTGGAAAGGCACAAGATATAGGAACAGCAAGTGAGGATGCAAAAAATACAGTAGTATTAAAAGTAGATGGAGATTTAACAATAGATGAAGGTGTAGCAGTAACATCAATAGGAGGCACCTATGGTGGACCAAAAGGAATGATAATATATTGTACAGGAACAGTAACAAATAATGGAACAATAAATATGAGTGCAAGAGGAGCAAAAGCAGTAGGAGAAAATGTATATTTATTAAAAAACAAAAATGTAGAAGGAACATTTGAATATATTCCAGCTGTAGGGGGCGCAGGAGGAAGTTCTGTATCTTCAAAAAGCTCTAATGGCAGAGCAGGAGGAAATGCTCCATACCGTGGAACAGGTGGTGGTGGCTCTGGAGCTGTTTATACTGGTGGTTCAGCAGCTCGAAGTCCGGGTGCAGGGACCGCTGGAACATCATATAGTGGAGGCTCAGGAGGTGGAGGTACTTCAGCTGGACGGAAATGGTGGAGCCGCAAGTCCTTATGGTGGAAAAGGTGGAAATGGTTATTCTAATGCTGGAGGAGGTGCTGGAAATCCTCGGAGGCACTTATACTTCTTTCCGGAGGTAAGCGGAAGCAATGGCACAGGTGGTTTATTAGTCATCTATAGTAAATCAATTATGGTACGGAGAAAAAGGTATTTTTATAAGCAATGGTTCAAGTGCAGGGTCTTCAGGTTATAATCCTGGTGGTAATTCTGGTTCGGGTTCTATAAATATATTTTATATAGATGAATGTATAGGATATAGTACTTCAAAAGTATCTTGCAAAAGTCCATCAATAAGTGGAAATGGCAAAAATAGTGGAGCAGGAGGAACAGGTTCAGCTGTAATAGGAAAAATAGTCAATGGAACTTTTGAACAAGATATATAAAAATAGAAAATTTATTAAACAAGAATTTTAAATATAGTTAAAGGGTTAGCTCAAATTATTAAATAAAATAATTTGGGCTAATTTTATATTTTAAATTTATAAATAATTAAGACAAAACGAAATTTAAGATACATGAGGGAATGAAGTATTTAAGTAAAAAAATATATATAATTGTAGCATAAAAAATATATAAAATTGCAACAAAGTATTGACTAAAAAAATACTTATTGGTAAAATAAATAAGTGCATACATATGGACATAAAATTTACTAATTGATTATAAAAATAGGAGGAAAACAAATGAAAAAGCAAGTACAAGGAATAACATTGATTGCACTAGTAATAACGATAATAGTATTACTAATACTAGCTGGTGTAGCAATAAACTTAAGCTTAGGAGAAAATGGAATATTTAATAGAGCAAAAGAAGCAAAAATTAAATATACAGAGGCTCAATTAAAAGAAGAATTAGAAACAGAACTAGC
>CATLDI010000048.1 GCA_949902805.1 uncultured Clostridiaceae bacterium | reverse complement strand
AATAGAAAAATAGCAAACTATTTAGATGTAAGTAGAGAAAAAATAAGAATAATATTAAAATAAGTGAAAAAAGGAGTGTCCCTTCTGGCAAACTTGTGCCAAAAAAGGCCGTCCCTTTTGGCACAAAAAGGAGAAGATAGATGAAGCAAGCAATTAAGTATGAATTATTACATGAATGTAAACAAACAGGAGCAAGGCGTGGTGTTATTCATACACCACATGGGGATATACAAACACCAATATTTATGCCAGTTGGAACACAAGCAACTGTAAAAAGTATGACTCCAGAGGAACTGAAAGAAGAGGTAAAAGCACAAATAATTTTGTCAAATACATATCATTTGTATTTAAGACCAGGTAGTAAAATTGTTAAGGAAGCAGGAGGTCTTCATAATTTTATGAGATGGGACAAGCCAATTCTTACTGATAGTGGTGGATTTCAAGTATTTAGCTTAGGTGATTTACGTACTATTTCTGAAGAGGGGGTTACTTTTAAGTCTCATTTGGATGGTAGTAGACATGTTTTTACTCCTGAAAGTGTAATGGAAACAGAGGAAGATTTAGGTGCTGATATTATCATGGCTTTCGATGAGTGTTGCCCTTATCCTTCTACTTATGAGTATACAAAGAACTCTATGGAAAGAACTACAAGATGGGCTAAACGTTGTAAGGAGGCTCATACTACTACTGATAAACAAGGCTTATTTGGAATTATTCAAGGTGGTTTTTATAAAGATTTAAGAGAGCAAAGTGCTAAAGATTTAATAGAACTTGATTTACCAGGTTATGCAATTGGAGGAATTAGCGTTGGTGAACCTAAAGAGGAATTTTTAGAAATATTAAGATATACAACTCCACTTATGCCTAAGGACAAGCCTAGATATTTGATGGGAGTAGGTACACCAGATTATTTAATAGAAGCAGCTAAGGCTGGAATTGATATGTGTGATTGTGTACTTCCAACGAGAATTGCAAGAAATGGTACAGCTATGACTTCAAAAGGAAAAGTAGTTGTAAGAAATGCTACTTATGAGAAGGACTGGAGTTCACTAGACGATGAATGTGATTGCTATACTTGCAAGAACTATACAAGAGGATATATACGTCACTTAGTAAAAGCTAATGAAATATTAGGAGTACGACTATTATCAATTCACAACTTAAGGTTCTTGACTAAATTAATGGAAAGAGTTAGAATAGAAATAGAGAATGATAATTTAGGAACATTTGCAAAAGAATTTTATAAAAAATATTATGGAGAAAATTAATATTTCACATAAGAGGAGGAAACTATGGAAATAATAGGAACTAATATGACAGAAAAACAAAGGAAAAGTAAAAAAATAATGAAAACAATAGTAATTCTAATTGTTTTATTATTAATTATTAGTATAGCATTATTTGCAAGTATATATTATTTAAAAGCTAAAGAATTTAAATTTATAGTAAATGGAAAATTGATATCTAGTACTGGAATTGAAAGTGATTTATTCATTTTTGAAGGAGACACTGTATATATTTCTTTAAGAGATATAGCAACAATAATAGACTATAAATACTACAATGGTGGTTATAAACAATACACCGAAGATAACTCAAAATGTTATTTGGAAAGTATAAATGAAGTAGTTACATTTGAAAGAGATTCTGACAAAATTTATAAAACTCCAAGTGATGAAGTAGATTATACTTATTTTTCAATTGATGAACCAGTTAAAAGAATAAATGGAAAATTATATGTAACTGACAAAGGGTTAAATATAGCATGTAATCTTCAAACTAACTATAATAAGGAAACAAATAAAATAGAAATATATACATTATCATATTTAACTAATTACTATATGACTAGATACTCTAATGCAGCAATAGACACAAACTTTAACAACCAAAAAGCTTTATTGTATGGATTACTAGTTGTGCAAAATGTAGATAATACAGAAAAAGGATATTCTACAAATGCAATAAGATATGGAATTAATAATTTAAAAAATGAAGAAATTGTTGGAATGAAATATACAAACATAGAATTTATAGAAGGAACAGAGGAATTTATTGTAACAACTGAAGAGAAAAAAGTAGGAATAATAAATTCAGATGGAAATACAAGAGTAACTCCACAATATGATTCACTAAAACAAATTGACAAAGATTTAAACTTATATTTAGCAACAAACAACGGAAAGAGCGGAGTTATAGAGAAAAATGGGAAGATACTAATATATTTGGAATATGACAAAATTGGAATTGACCCAACTCAATTTCCAACAAATGATATAAAAAATAAATATATATTATTTGATAATGCTATACCAGTTAAACAAAATGATAGATGGGGATTATATAATATTAAAGGAGAACAAATTTTACCATTAGAATATAAAGAACTAGGTTGCATATCAAAAACAAGTTCAGATAGAACACTAAACAATATTCTAATCATACCAGAAATAGAAGGTATAGTAGTATGCAAAGAAATTGAAACAGATTCTAGAAAAAATGATTACTATGGAATATATAATTCTAGAGGTAAAGAATTAGTTGCAGTAGCATTAGATACAGTATATTCAATAACAGTCTCAGGTCGTGAAGAATATACTATGACAAATGCGGGAAATTCATTTGATGTTATAGAATATGTAAAACAACAGTTTAAAGAACAATATACAAATAATAACGCAAACGTGATAACAAATGAAACAACGAACGAAACTACAAATGAAGTACAAAATAATAATATAGTGAATGAAGAAGTAAATAATATACAAAACTAAAAAAATATAATAAATAAAGAGCATAGTACAATGCTCTTTATTGTATTATAGGAAAAATCGATTTTAAATGCAGGGATTTACCGAATTACGCTCTTCATTCTTTTATTACAATTCATAGTTAATATTTAATATATGTTTGGCCGTGAATTGTAGCATTCTTTTGTATATAGGTAAAAAAGTATTCAATAATAAGGTTGAAAAGATAACATAAAAATGCTATAATATATAGTATAAACCTAATTGAAAAGTGAGGAAAACCTTATGAATATTACAGCAGCGCTGACAAAACAAGTTCATACTAAACCTTTATTCCAAACATATGAAGAAACAGATGTAAGAGAAAACACAAACTGCTATTCACATGCATTGGGAGCTACACTACCTATACTTCAATTATATAGAGTTGGAGCGATATGTGGCAAAAAGCCAATAAATCAAAAATATTTTTCTATGGAAGAAATAAAAGAGCTTATGTTTTTAGATTGTGATACCTTAAATTTAAAAATACAAGAATCATCTATAGAAGAAAAATTAAAAGATAATGAATACAAAATTGCTTTATTTATTAAAGTATGGGGAAGTGGAATAATTGGAGACTACCATTTTTGGAGATACGAAAATGGTATATGGACAGAAAAATGGAGAGGAAGACACATGAACACAATTGAAAATTTCGAAAGGGACAAATTAACTTATTTTCCTTGGAATTTTCAAGGAATCTTTAAGATTCAAAGATGAGAAGTACAATATATGTACTTCTTTTCTTTTGAATATATTAATGTAATTATTTATAAAAATATATTTAACTGTGAATTGAAACATAAAAGGACCAAAATACTATATAAATCACTTGAAAAATTGGGAAAATATGTTATAATAATAAATGATGGTGCATTATTCTAGTAGCATACTTCTATTGTGAGGGTGGGGCTAAAAATCCACTAAAGGGCATATCGTTGAAGTTCCTTGTTTGTGCGCGGAATGCCAGTTTTGTGTGCATCCAGGGAGTAAGGACTTAGGGTAATATATAATGGCATATATATGATTCCCTATTTCTGCGGAGGCTTAGGCAAAATTCAGTAAAACTATTGAAAATGGCTTAAGAGTAACCTATGTTGAATGCCAAGACATGAAATACATAGTGTAGCCTGTCTCGAGTGAAGGTATTGGGATTAACTAAAAAAGAAATTTAAATTTGGCCAAATTTATAATTTCCCCAAATTCAAAAATCTTTGAATTTATATAGTTATGAAATTACATTTGCAAAAAAGACTAACAATAGATTCTTGTATGCATAAGGAAAACTTCTAGAATGTTTGCTTTAAGTAAAAAGCATGGAAGTCTATGGATTAAGGTACGGATTTGAGTGGCGATCTAGTTTCTACCTATTACATATAAAGTAATAGGAGATATTTTCTTCAAACGGAAACGGCTAAATAGTAATATTTAGTAGAAAATAGAGAAATTCTTCTAGACCTAAACCGTAAAATTTACTTAGACTTTTACCATCTAATTAATTTTTTATGCCAAAAGGGACGGCCTTTTTTGGCACAAAATTGCCAGAGGGGACACCCTTTTAGAAAAAGTATATAGGCTTACAGCAAGGAACAAAAGAATAAGTAATGATATAATAAAATATAAAAAATGAAATTAAATACAAATTAATTAATAGTAAAAAACATTTATATATTAGTATATAGATATAAACAGAAAAAAAGTTAATATTTGTGCCAAAAAGGCCCGTCCCTTTTGGCACCTTTTGGAATAAATTATGAAATATAAATAAAAGGAGTAAATGGTAAGGATGTCAAAGAAAGAGAAAATTAAGAAGAATAGTAAAAAAGATAATTCGGACCTGAAGTGGTTTATAACGGTATTTATAACTACTTTTATTTTGTCTATAGTTTTTTCATATATATCAACAAATGCAATATCAGCGTTAGAACTATTTCCAGCACTTTTAATATTGATACTTACTATTTTTATAGGTATAATATTCGATATAATTGGTGTTGCAGTAACAGTTGCT
The DNA here is from genome assembly GCA_949902805.1 of uncultured Clostridiaceae bacterium. Taxonomy (GTDB): domain Bacteria; phylum Bacillota; class Clostridia; order TANB77; family CAG-508; genus UMGS1663. The sequence continues at coordinate 5,925 of CATLDI010000048.1, read as the reverse complement.
AATGAAGAAGAACTACATGCAAAAGCAAGTAAAAAAATACAAGGAGCAAAAACTTCTATAAAATTGATAAGAAACTCGGCCAAAGTAGCTAATATATGTGCAGATGTTATAGGAGATATTTGCGGAGTATTAAGTGGTTCAATAGCAGCATTAATAACTATTAAAATAACAGAAAAATTTGGAGTGGCATTCAATTTGCAATTTATAATAAGTGCAATAGTTGCATCATTAACAGTAGGCGGAAAAGCAATAGGTAAGGGAATAGCACAAAGAAATTCTACTAAAATTGTACACACAGTAGGAATGATAGTAGGGAAAACTACATTTCAAGAGAAATAATAAAAGTGTTGAAAAGTTTGATGAACTATTGTATAATATGTAAAGTGACTATAAAATAAATTTCAGCAATGTATCGCAGAAAGGATAACTCAGTATGGAGAAATTTACATGGTTTAGAATTGATAATTGCTCAGATATTTTTCTTATAATTCCTAAAGACAATAAGGAGTTACCATTAATTGTTCATGGAATGCTAAAAGTATACGGGAAAAAGTATAAAGATTCATTCTGTATGAGAAATTCAATTTCAGATGAATTATGTATGTCAGACGAAATTGAAAGGTTAGAAGATGAAGTGCAAATGGAATACTTTAATATTGTAGATTAGTAATAAAAAGGTTAAAATAAGAAAAAGTCTTTTCTCAAAAATAAGAAAGGACTTTTTCTTATTTTTGATTTTCTAAAAACTTTAATCTTGCAGTATAAATAGTTAATATAATGGTATTAACCTTTTCTTGTGCTTGAACAATAGAACATCCATTAAGCATTAAATCTGCAAAAAGTGGTACACGAATTTTATTTAAAGCTGCCATGAATATATTTTCGGGCAATAAAATTAATTGTTTAATAGAGTAAACTTCATTACATTCCCAACGCTTAAAGCTGTTAGAGCAGTCCTTTTCATTAATATCCATAAGCATTTACGCATTTTCTAATGTTTTGTTAAAAAGTATTATAACACATTTTATGTAATATGGTAAACAAAAATTTGTAAAAAAGTTAAATGTTCGCTTGTTTTTTATAAATATATGTTGTATAGTAAGTTTCATAGGAAATGAGAATATACAGATGTGGTTTGCCTCCTACAAAGGAGTTGAGATGTATGATAGAACAAAACTTATTAACAATTATATACATATTATTGTATTCATTAATAGGAATTACTATCATTACGTTTGCCTTAATTATAGCAATAGTTATAATGATTAGCAAACCAAAATAGAACAACAAAAAACACATCTGTAACTTGCCCAGTCAGATGTGTTTTAACATTTACCATGGTAAACCACGTTTGTGGTTCTCATTTTCTATATATTATATAATTTTTATAAATGAATGTCAATAATTTTTATAAAATATAAAAGGAGAAATAAAAATGTTTGCATATATAAAAGGAAATTTAGAAGTAAAAACAAGAGGTTATGTTGTAATTGATGTAAATGGTGTAGGATACAAAATATTTATGTCAGAAACAGCAATAGAAAAAATAGGAGAAATAGGTGAAAATGTTAAAGTTCATACATATTTAAGAGTTAGGGAAGATGATATGAGTTTATACGGGTTTCAAACAAACGAAGAACTTCGTATGTTTGAGCTTTTGCTACAAGTAAGTGGAATAGGAGCAAAATCTGCAATAACAATACTTTCAAATATAACACCATCTAGTTTTGCTATTGCTGTTATTACAAATGATGTTTCAAAAATAAAATCTTTACCAGGAATAGGACCTAAAACTGCACAAAGAATTATATTAGAATTGAAAGATAAAATAGAAACCGAAGAAGCAATATCAGAAGATAAATCAATAGACATTACAGAGCAAGTAGCAGACAATGAAAAAATATCAGAAGCAATATCAGCACTACAAGTATTAGGATATAGTAAAAAAGAAATAGAAAAAGCTATTCAAAAAATAGACAATTCGTTATCAGTAGAAGAAATAATAAAAATAGGATTAAAGAATTTAGCAAGATAACTTGGAAATTTTAGGGACGGTTCTAAAAATTTCACAAAAGGGGATAAAATGTGGATAAACTAAAAAATATCCACAATTTGGAAATTTTCTTAAGCCGTCCCTAAAATTTCCAAGAAGGAGGAGACAAATTATGGATTTAAGTAAGCCACTAGCATATAGAATGAGGCCAAAAAACTTAGAAGAATATGTAGGGCAAGAACATATATTAGGAAAAGATAAAATACTATATAGAACAATAAAAGCAGATAGGCTTTCAAGTATTATATTATGGGGACCACCAGGCTGTGGTAAAACTTCCTTAGCAAGGGTAATTAGTGAAACTACTAAATACAAGTTCACAAGGATTAATGCTGTAACTGCAGGAGTGGGAGATATAAAAAATGCAGTGCTTGAGGCTAGTAACTTAATGCTTAACCCTTCTGGGAAATGCATTTTATTTATAGATGAAATTCATAGATTTAACAAACTACAACAAGATGCATTATTACCATATGTAGAAAATGGAACTGTAATATTGGTTGGAGCAACAACAGAAAATCCATATTTTGAAGTAAATAAGGCTTTGATTTCTAGATCAATGGTAGTAAAGCTAGAGCCACTAACAATAGAAAATATTTATGAAGTATTAAAAAGGTCATTAACAGCAGAAGAAGGGCTTGGAAGTTATAATATAGAAATAGAAGATGAAACCTTAAGAAAAATAGCAGAAGTCTCAAATGGAGATGTAAGAACAGCATTAAATGGTTTAGAAGTAGCAGTTCTTACAACAAAAATGGATGCAAATGGCGTAATAAAAATTACTAATCAAATTGCCGCAGATAGTGTACAAAACAGAAAAGCAATATTTGATAAAAATGGAGATAGTCATTACGATAATATTAGTGCATTTATAAAGTCAATGCGTGGAAGTGATGCAGATGCAGCTATATTTTACTTAGCAAGAGCTTTAAATGGGGGAGAAGATCCAATGTTTTTAGCAAGAAGAATAGTAATAAGTGCTACAGAAGATGTAGGAATGGCAAACCCAAATGCACTAGTTATTGCAAACAATGCAATGCAAGCTGTACATATGGTAGGAATGCCAGAAGCAAGAATAATACTAGCAGAAGCAGCAATATATGTAGCAACATCTCCAAAATCAAATGCAGCATATTTAGCAATAGATAGGGCTTTAGAAGATGTTAAAAACAAAGATACAGGAGAAGTTCCAATGCATATAAGAAATGCTCCCGTTAAAGGAATGGAACAATTTGGATATCATAACGGGTATAAATACCCGCACGACTATCCAGCCCATTTTGTTGAGCAACAATATCTACCAGATAAAATTGTAGGAACAAAATATTATATTAAAGATGATACAGTAGCAGAAAATACATAAAAGGATGGGGATAAATTGACACATCTTTAAAAGATAAAGTATGTCAACTTTCTTCATCTCTTTTTACATAAAAATAATAGACAAAAATAAATAATAAGAGTATAATTTAAATATAAAATAGAAAAGGAGAAAATTAATTATGAAAAAATTCGGAAATTTATTATGGGGCTTAGTATTTATTGCATTAGGATTAATATTTGCACTAAATATATTAGGAATTGCAAACATTAACATATTTTTTGATGGATGGTGGACATTATTTATAATAATTCCATGCTTAATAGGTTTTATAAAAGGGCCAGAAAGAATGGGAGACTTAATAGGGCTTATAATAGGAATAGCACTTTTGCTTTGTGCTCAAGGAATATTAAGTTTTGAAATTGTTATAAAATTATCAATACCATTTGCTCTAGTAATGGTAGGAATATATCTTATATTCAAAGATTCAATTAATAAAAAGGTAACTGATAAAATAAAAGAACTAAATAAAACAGGACTAAAAGAATATGCAGCAACTTTTGGAGAAAATAAAATAAATATGCAAAATGAAGAATTTGACGGAGCAGATTTAACAGCAGTATTTGGAGCAGTAGATATGGACCTAAGGGGAGCAATTATAAAAAAAGAACAAGTAATAAATGCAACAGCTATATTTGGTGGAATTGAAATAAAAGTGTCAGAAAATGTTAATGTAAAAGTAAAATCTACATCTATATTTGGAGGTGTAGGAAATAAAATTAATAACTCAAAAGAAGAAAATGTACCAACAATATATGTAAATGCATTTTGCATGTTCGGAGGTGTAGATATAAAATGAGTCAATGGCAAAAGGTAATAAAATACATGGCTATAGCGTTTGCAATTTTTCTAACCGTAAATATAATTGGAGGAATTATTACAGCATTTGCATGTATAGTAGGAGTAACAGGAATAGCAGGACAAATTAGTAGCAACTCAGAAAACATGGTAAACTTTTCAGAAAGCTATAGAGGAGTGGAAGAAATACAAATAGAATGTAAACTTTCTAACTTAACAATAAAAGAAGGAGCAGAATTTAAGGTAGAAGCAATTACTGGAGAAAATAAATTTGAATGTGAAAACAAAAATGGAATTCTAAAAATAACAGAAAAAGAATTTAGTTTTTTGGGGAATAATATAAGTGATTCAAATATTACAGTATACATACCAGAAAATGCAAAATTAACAAATGTAAAAATAGAAACAGGGGCAGGAAAAGTAAAAATAGAAAAACTTTCTACTGACAAATTAAAATTAGACCTAGGAGCAGGAAGTGTAAAAATTTCTGATATCAATATAGAAAAAGAAACAAGAATAAATGGTGGAGTAGGAAAAGTAGAAATAGAAAATTCAACACTTAATAATTTAGATTTAGACTGTGGCGTAGGAGAATTTAAAATGACCGCAAAACTAATAGGAAACACTGACATAGACTGTGGAGTAGGAAGACTAGAAACTAACCTAATAGGAAAAGAAGAAGACTATAAAATATCAGCAAAGAAGGGATTAGGAAGCTTTACCATAAATTCTAAAGAAATACAAAATGATACTACATACGGAAATGGCGAAAATTATATAAAAATAGAAGCAGGAGTAGGAAGTACAGTAGTAAGATATAAATAAAAAATAGTATTTTAAAGGCTGTGAATTGTAACTACAGAACACGAAAAATATATTTTTCGACATTTTTTGTAGACATATTATTAAAAATATGATAATATAATATACATAACAAATAGTTAAGTAAAAAGAAAGTGAGGTATAGTTATGGGCAGAGAAAATGAAGCATATCAAAAGGTACTTTCACAGGTAGCAGATGTTGTAGGAGAAATGTACGAGAAGTATCGGAGAGGCAAAGGACTAGAAGACGAGAAGGACACAGAACGTCAGCTCGAAATACTTGTAAGCAAGAAATATATATCAGATACGTATATTTCGGACTTAAGCTTAATAGCAGATTACTATGCAAGAGAAATGATAACAACTTATATGTCAAAATTACTGGGGTATAAGATGCGTGTACGTGTACAAACAGAAAGCATACCGTATTAATACAAAAAAGAGTTGCAAAATTGCAACTCTTTTTTGTGTTTAGTATTTAAAAAAATGGTAGCGACGGTGGGACTTGAACCTACGACCTGCCGGGTATGAACCGGATGCTCTAGCCAACTGAGCTACGTCGCCATATCTTTAAAAGACAAGTATTATTATAATAGAGAAATTTAGTTTTGTCAATAAAAAAATGCAAATTTGTTCAAATTAAAATAAATTATGTAATATTCATTGACTTTTTAAGCTTTTGCGTATATTATATATGTGTTAAATATATATGATAATTTAAAAAAAACGTAGACATTTTTCATATATCAAGGTTGCAATATGGTCGATATTAACGCCTAATTTTAAAGTCATTTCAAAACCTCCGTTTTTTGCCGGTACAAAGTTTCCACTTCGTTCATAACGCGGTCCACCAACGTTTCTTCTTCCCCCT
>CATLDI010000047.1 GCA_949902805.1 uncultured Clostridiaceae bacterium | reverse complement strand
TTTTAATATAAAAAATAATTAATAAATATAAGGGAGTTAATATTGCAATGGAAGATTTCAATACATTAGAAAAATTAGAAGAATATTTTAAAAAAGTAGATTGCTATGGTGAATATAACTACTGTTTTACATGTCAAATAGAAACCTCTATACTTCCTATGCTATTTGGAGCAATTGGTGCAATTATTGAAGTAAAGAGAAATAAAAATGTAATGGGATATTTATTCAATAAGTTTGATAAAGGAATATGCCTTATTCCAATAGTTTCAGACACTCTGACTAAAAATAAAATAGACATAGATAATTATATTTTTATAGACAATAATGATATAGAAAAAGTAATTACAAAAAATGAAGATATAATATACAAAAAAATAAAAATAATTCTAAAAAATAAGACCAAATACACTATGAGAACTTTAAAAAAGATAAAAAATATTGAATATCATGAAATAAACTTAAATAACTTTCTTTCAATTTGTAAATAATAACAAATAAATGTAAAAGAAAGGAATAAAGTTTATGCGGTTTAGCTATTGGATTAATAATACCATTTATAGGCACAACATTAGGTTCAGCAATGGTATTTTTAATGAAAGATAAAATAAATAATAAAATAAAAAAAATACTTTTAGGTTTTGCAGCAGGAGTAATGATAGCAGCATCAATTTGGTCATTACTTATACCATCAATAAATATGTCACAAGAACAAGGAAAAAATTCATGGATTCCTGCAGCAGTAGGTTTTTTATTAGGAATGGTATTTTTACTAACTCTAGATAGTGTAATTCCACATATGCATATACAAAGCAGTAAACCAGAAGGAGTAAAGTCACGCCTAAAAAAAACAACAATGCTAACTTTGGCAGTAACACTTCATAATCTACCAGAAGGAATGGCAGTAGGGGTAACATTTGCAGGAGCTATTCTAGGAAATGCTGGAATTACAATAGCAGGAGCATTTATATTATCTATTGGAATTGCAATACAAAACATACCAGAAGGAGCAATAATATCAATGCCATTAAAAAGTGAAGGAATGTCAAAATCAAAAGCATTTTTATATGGAACACTATCAGGAATAGTAGAACCAATAGGAGCGATAATAACAATATTACTAACAAACACAGTAATACCAATACTTCCATACCTACTATCATTTGCAGCAGGAGCAATGATATATGTTGTAGTAGAAGAACTAATACCAGAATCACAAGCAGGCGAACACTCAAACATAGGAACAATAGGAGTAGCAATAGGGTTTGTTATTATGATGATTTTAGATGTGGCATTAGGCTAGAGAATAATAAGGAGAAAAACAATAATGAAATTATATGTAATAAGACATGGAGAAACTGATATGGGTAAAAACAGAGTTATCGCTACTGTTGAAGAACCTTTAAATGAAAAAGGAAAAGAACAAGCAATTAATGTTGAAAAAGAGTTAAATTCTCTAAATATAGACTTAATATACTGTTCTCCTATTGGAAGAGCAAAACATACACTAGAGTTACTTAATCTAAAAAAGTATATACCTGTAATTATAGAAGATAGAATAAAAGAAAGAGATGTTGGAGTATATGAAAAAGTAAGTTTTGATGATATAGATTGGAAAATATTTTGGGGATATAATTCAGAAACAAAATATACTAAATTAGAATCAATGAAATTAGAAATTTTAAATAAAACAAAATAAGGAGTATTAAATATGGAAAATATAATAAAAGTTGGACTAGGAATAATGATAAAAGATGGAAACAAAATACTACTAGGACATAGAGCAAAAACAAGAAAAGATACTGGAGGAATACACGAGCCAGATACATGGACATTTCCAGGAGGAAAGCAAGAATATAATGAAACAGTATTAGAAGGAGCAATTAGAGAAGTGAAAGAAGAAACAAACCTAGATATTTCTGAATTAGAAGTTTTTAGTGTTTCAGATGATATTCAGCCTAATAAGCATTATGTAACAATACAAATAATTGCTAATAAATACTCAGGAGACTTAAAAATAATGGAACCTACTAAAGAAGATGAATGGAAATGGTATGACTTAGATAATTTACCAAGTAATATATACACACCAACTAAACATTTTATAGATAAATATAAAAATAATAAAAAATAGAAATATAAAGGAGACATGATGAAATCAATGTTAAAACAATATTTAGATATATTAAAATATAATGAAAAACCAGAGTTTTTAAATAAATATTTAGAAACACCAAGCTTGTTAAGACTTAAAGAAATTGGTTATTTTTGTGGAATGGACTATGCATCTAAAGAAATATATTCATTTAATGAGTATATTTCAAGATATGATCATTCATTAACTGTTGCACTTTTAACATGGCATTATACAAAAAATGAAAAGCAAACACTTGCAGGTCTTTTTCATGATATAGCAACACCATGTTTTTCTCATGTAATTGACTATATGAACAAAGATTATGAAAATCAAGAAAGCACAGAAGAATATACAGAAAAGATTTTAAAAGAAGATACATATTTGAATAAATGTTTAAAACAAGATAACATATTACTAGAAGATATAACAGACTTTAAAAAATATACTATTGTAGATAATGACAGACCCAAATTATGTACTGACAGACTAGATGGATTAATATTAACAGCACTATTTTGGCCAAAGGCAATTAATATTAATGATGCAAAAAATATAATTCATGATACACAAATAGTAATAAATGAAGAAGGAAATCAAGAAATAGGATTTAAATCTAGTGAAATTGCAAATTTTGTTTTAAAAGTAAGCAAAACTATAGATATATTTTGTCATTCAAAAGAAGATAATTATATGATGGAGCTACTTGCAAGTATAACAAGAGAAGCTATACAAAATAAGTATATATCATATAATGATTTATACATATTAAATGAAAAAGAATTAATAGATATTTTAAAAAATTGCAACAATAAAGAAATAACTAAAAAATTAATAAAATTTATGAATATAAAAAAAGAAAATATACCAGAAATAAGCATAGATAATATAAAAGCAAGAGCATTAAATCCATTAGTAAATGGAGAAAGACTAATACATTAAAAAGAATAAAAGAAAGGAGATAAAAGTAAAATGGAAAAATCAAAAGTATATTTTACAAGGGAAATTACACCAGAGAGTTTGGTAAAAATTTATGAAGCGCTAGGAATAAATTTAAAAGGAAAAGTAGCGGTTAAATTACATTCAGGAGAAGAAGGAAATCAAAACTATTTAAGACCTGAATTTGCAAAAGCAATTGTAGAAAAAGTAAATGGAACAGTTGTAGAGTGTAATACAGCATATGATGGAGCAAGAAATACAACAGATAAACACAAAAAATTAATGGAAACACATGGATGGACTAAATACTTTGATGTAGACATTATGGACGCAGAAGGACCAGACAAAGTATTAGAAATATCTAATGGAAAAGTAATAAAAGAAGATTATGTTGGAAAGAACATAGATAATTATGATTCAATGTTAGTACTATCACACTTTAAAGGTCACCCAATGGGAGGATATGGCGGAGCATTAAAACAATTATCAATAGGTGTTGCTTCCTCAGAAGGAAAAGCTTGGATTCATACAGCTGGAAAAACAAAAGACCAAACCAAGTTATGGAACTGTGTAGCAGAGCAAAACAAATTCTTAGAAGCAATGGCAGATAGTGCAAAAGCTGTTGCAGAATTTTTTAAGGGCAATATTGTATACATTAATGTTATGTGCAATATGAGTGTAGACTGTGACTGTTGTGCAGTAGCAGAAGATCCATGTATGAAAGATATAGGGATACTTGCAAGTTTAGATCCAATAGCAATAGACCAAGCATGTATAGACCTAGTATATAACTCAAAAGACCCAGGAAGAGACCATTTTGTAGAAAGAGTAGAAAGACAAAATGGAATTCACACAATAGAAGCAGCTGCTGACTTAGAATTTGGAACAAGAGATTATGAGTTGATTAATATAGATTAGATATTGGCTATAATTAGAATATGGAAGCAATAAAGAATTCATTACGAACAAAAATATACCCAATGAAAAGATATTTAATTCTTTTCCATTGGGTATATTTAATTCTAAGACAACCTATTACATTTTACAAAAAATACTTATAATCGTTAAGATATTTCTATTCCAGCACTTGCATATCCAACTACTGTATTTACTAAAGAAAGACCACTAGCTTGAGCAGAGTATACCATTAATAAACGTGACTGAGCAGTAACAGGGATTGACAATCCAGTTGTTATTCCACTACTGATAGTACCAATAGATATTGTTCCAGAAAGTGCAGGAGAAAGATTTACAACAGCTCCTGGTATTGGAGTAAACACGTTATTAGGTGTATTTGATACATATAGTTGAGCTCTAATTGTGATGCTAGAACCAAGAAGTGATAAAGCAGCTGTAGTACTAAAATAAGCACTTAAAGATGTGATTGTTCCTGATCTAGGCATTGAAAAAGCAAAGTTAGATAAAGTTCCAGATGGGTTAGTAAGATCAATACTAGAACCTAGAATAGTAAGCCCAGGAGCAGAAGATCCAAATCCTATAAATGCAGGTATACCAGCTAAACCACCAACAATAGTTGTAAGTGATATTGGCAATCCTGATGCTAAAGATATGATACTAGTACTTCCATTTGCTCCAGTTGCACCAGTAGCACCTGTAGCACCAGTTATACCAGTAGCCCCAGTCGCACCAGTGGCTCCAGTCACACCATTTAAACCAGTCGCTCCAGTAGCGCCTGTTGCACCAGTATTACCAGTCGCACCAGTAACTCCAGTAGGTCCGATAGGACCAATATCTCCAGTAGCGCCAGTGGCTCCTGTACTACCAGTTTCCCCAGTAGCACCAGTAGGTCCAGTAGGACCAGTTTCACCAGTAGCTCCTGTAGACCCTGTAGCTCCAGCAATACCAGTAGGACCTGTAGCTCCTGTTACACCATCTAAACCTGTTGCACCAGTAGGACCAGTTGCTCCTGGGCGACCATTGCAACCTCTTGGCCCAGTAGGTCCAGTAGCACCTGTTACTCCTACAGGATTACAACAACAACAATCGTCATTATCACAATTATTGTTAGAACTACAAGAATAATCAATTTCATAGTTTGTACTATTATTTTCATCGTTACTTGCAGTTTTGTTTAAGTGTTTAAAAAAATTCATTCATATACCTCCTTTGTATAGAGTAAGAGAAAACTTACTCTATATAGTATATGCTTGTATCTTTTTATTGGTTAGAATTATTTTTACTTTGAAAATAATTCTTATTATATAGAAACGCTTTGTCATTAGGCTTTAGGCTACCTGCCTTATTATTATAAAAAATTGCTTTTTCGGTATTACCAATTTTGTCATAACATACACAAAGTTGAATATATGGTATATATCCGAAGTAATCTGAATTATGGAATCCGCCATTTTTCATATCTGGCTTATTTGAAATAGCCAATTCATACCAAAAAATAGCAAGTTCTATATTATTATTTTCTAAAAAATGATTTCCTAATTTACAACATATTTCTGGTCGTGGTTTATCAAATTCAAAACTTCTAAGTAATGATAAAAAAGCATTATTATTATCATTTATTTTTTTATAGCAGTCAGACAAATCAATGCAAGCACTAATACAATTTTCAATCCAACCTTGTTTTGAATCTAAAAATTTATTGAAATTATCAATTGCTTTTTGATATTGACCATTATAATATAGTTCTCTAGAATAATAAAACTGTTGCCTTGGATCAAGTTCTAGCCCTTCCATAATCATTTTATTAAAAATTCTTAAATTTCTACCTTTATCACTAGGGTGTAATTTTTTGTGTGCAATTGCAATATCAGAATATATAATATTACCACTAGGAGGAATAACCTCATGAATAGGGCTAATCCACTGATAATTTTTTTTACGAGACATTAATCTTTCTCTATAGTAAGAAAGTGTTGGATTATTATATTCATCAAATGCAACATTATATTTCATCATTACCATATCAACTGATGTATCTAAATTATTTTTTAATTGTTTCAAATTGATAAGGTCATTTTCAAAAATAACATCATCTGCATCTAACCACATAATATAATCCTTACTAGCCTTTGAAAATGCATAGTTTCGAGCCTTCGAAAAATCATCTACCCAATTAAAATGATATACTTGATCTGTATATTTTTTTGCAATTTCTATTGTAGAGTCGTTAGAGCCAGTATCTACTATTATTATTTCATCAACAACATCTTTCACACATTCTAGGCAACGTCCAATAACATCCTCTTCATTTTTAACAATCATACATAAACTTATACTAATCATACAAAATCTCCTTTTATGTCATAGTATGAAGGTAAAAAATATTGTGTTACTTGTAACACAATAGTAGTAATTCCACTTGGGTTACAATTCTTTAAAATAGCAAAACTATCTTTAGCATCTTTTGGCCAAAAGTAATTTAGTTTAAAAAAATATAAATTGTGTAATTTATAATAAAAGCAAGTAGTTAGTTGATAATTACATGCTTTTATGTTATGATTTAATTGAAAAAAGAGTAAATAAAATTAGGAGAAGGTAAAAAATGCATTATGCAGTAACCCATCAAACAGCGGCAGAAATTATTTATAATAGAGCAGACCATACAAAAGACCATATGAACCTAACTTCGTGGAAGCATTCTCCAAATGGTAAAATATTAGAAACAGATGTAGTAATTGCCAAAAATTATCTGAAGAAAGAGGAGTTAGAACAATTAGAACTTATTGTTTCTGCTTTCTTAGACTTAGCAGAAGCAAGAGCTAAGAGAAATATCCCAATGACAATGGAAGATTGGAGTGATAGAATAGATAAATATTTACTAGCAGATGATAGGGACATACTAAAAGATGCAGGCAAAATATCACATGAAATTGCAGAAGAAAAAGCATTAACAGAATTTGAAAAATATAGAGTAATACAAGATAAATTATATGAATCTGATTTTGATAAATTATTATTAGAAACAGAAAACAATAATTAGTAATTAAGTAGAAACCAATAGATATCCATATGAAAATTTAGATGTGTTAAGTGAAGATGAAATAGATAGAAAAATGAAATAGCACTACAAAAACAAAAGTAAATTTAAATATGATTATGGAGTAGAAATGGTTTTAAGGAGGTTAAATAAATGAAGGTACTATTTGCAACAACAAATCCAGCAAAAATAAAAAAATATGCAGAAAAACTAAAAGAAAAGAATATAGAAGTATTAACTATTAAAGATTTAGGAATAAATCTAAATCCAGAAGAAACAGGCAAAAATGCTATAGAAAATGCTTATATAAAAGCAAAAGCATACTATGCCGAAACAAAAATCACAACTATAGGAATGGATAATAATTTATATATAGAAGAGTTGCCAGAAGAAAAACAACCAGGAACTCATGTAAGAAGAGTAAATGGAAAAGAATTAAATGATGACGAAATGATTGAATATTATTGTAACTTGGTTAAGGAATATGGTGGAAAGTTAACCGCTAAATGGGTATATGGAATGGTAATATATGATGGAAAAGAACCAAAAGAATATAGTTGGAGTAAAAGCCATTTCTATTTTGTAGACAAGCCTTGCGAGAAAAGAAATCCAGGATATCCATTAGACTCAATGTCAATTATGCCAGAATGTAACAAATATTTTGTTGATTTAACAGAAGAAGATAGGAATAGAAATAAAGAAAATTATCAAGAAGATGATGTTATTGATTTTATAGTAAATAATGTTTAAGTAGGAGTAATAAATTATGAAACTATAAATTCAGAGAGAAAAATAAAGCAGAAAGGGAAAACATGAATTATAGAATAGTAAATGGAGCAATATCCTATGGAGCTGAAACCATACTAGAAGAAATAAATTTTGATATACAAGAAAAAGATAAAATTGCAATTGTAGGAAATAATGGAAGTGGAAAAACGACATTGCTAAAATCTATTGTAAATAAAGAAATGCTAGAAGAAGGAATTGGAGAGGCAAAGTTTGAAGTATATAAGCAGGGGAACCCAGTTATTGGTTATTTGAAGCAAATAGAATTTGAAAATTCAGAACGTACATTTTTAGAAGAAATATTAAAATCATATGAGCCTATACTAAACCTTGAAGAAAAAATAAACAATATACAAGAACAACTTCAAATAAACAGTGATGAGAAGAAAATAAAAGAATACAGTAAATGCTTAGAAGAATATGAAAGAATAGGTGGATATACATATAAAAAAGAATATGAAATAGCCATAAAAAAGTTTGGATTTACAGAACAAGATAAGTATAAAAAAATTAGCGAATTTTCAGGAGGGCAAAAAACAAAAATAGCTTTTATAAAATTACTATTAAGTAAGCCAGACATTTTATTATTAGATGAACCTACCAACCACTTAGATATAAGCACTATTGAATGGTTAGAAAACTATTTAAAAAACTATCCAAAAGCAGTTGTAATTGTTTCACACGATAGAATGTTTTTAGATAAAATTGTTAATAAAGTCTATGAAATAGAATATGCCTCTATCACAGAATATAAAGGAAATTATTCAGCATTTGAAATACAAAAGAAAGAACACTACGAAAAGCAAATAAAAGATTATGAATATCAACAAAAAGAAATAAAAAGATTAAAAGAAATTGCAGATAGGTTTAGATATAAGCCCACAAAAGCAAAAATGGCATTATCAAAACTAAAAAAGATAGAACAAATGGCAATAATAGACCAGCCAGATCAATATGATTTAAAAACCTTTCATACAAATTTTAATATCAAAATAGAAAGTGGAAATTTAGTAGTATCAGCACAGAAACTACAAATAGGATATGATGAAAAGCCACTTGCAGAAGTATCATTTGAGTTATATAAAGGACAAAAACTAGCCATTATTGGAGAAAATGGAAAGGGAAAATCTACACTATTAAAAACATTAATGGGCTTCATACCAAAAATAAGTGGAGATTATGAATATGGCTATCACGTAGAAAAAGAATATTTTGACCAACAAATGGAATTTCTAAACATAAATAATACCATATTAGACGATTTTTATAATGAATTTCCACATTTAACAATAACGCAAATAAGACAAGCCTTAGGTGCATTTCTATTTTCAGGTGAGGATGTTTTCAAAGAAATAAAAGTTCTATCAGGAGGAGAAAAAGTAAGACTTCAGCTTTGCAAAATATTTAAGAAACAGGCAAATTTATTATTACTAGATGAGCCTACCAACCACATGGATATTTTAGGAAAAGTAAGCCTAGAAAATATACTAAAAGAATATAAAGGAACCCTAATATTGGTTTCTCACGATAGATATTTCGTAAATAAAATAGCAGACTCAATACTTGCCTTTGAACCACAAGGAGTAGTTTATTTTGATGGAAACTATGAAGAATATAGAAGAAGTAAGGAAGAAAGAAATGGCGATAGTCTAATTGAAGAAAAAGAACCTAACCATAAGAAGAAAAATACCAATAACGAGTACCTTCAAAAGAAAGAAGAAACAAAAAGAAAAAATAAAATTAATAAGCTAGAATTAGAAATTGAACAAAAAGAAAATGAAATAAAACTACTAAAAGAGAAAATGCAAAGTGAAGAAATTTGTACTGATTATATGAAATTAAAAGAGCTCCAAGATGAAATAACGAGGATAGAAGAAGAAATTGAAGAAAAGATGATGGAATGGGAAGAACTGAGCGAAAAATAATAGTAGTTTATAGAGAAAAAGATTTTTCTAATCTTACAAAAATGTAAGACTTATGTAAGATAAATCAATATGAAATATTGAAAAAATAAGTTATAATATAATTACAATATTAATAAATATGGTTACAAAATAATTTAATATTATAAATGCAATAGTTGATTAACTAATGTAAAACGAAGATTGCACAATAAATAATGTAATAAAGAAGGAGGATAATATTATGAATTTTTTAGGCAATTTACTATGGTTTATCTTTGGAGGCTTTTTAAGTGGTCTTTCTTGGTTTATATCGGGACTACTATGGTGTATTACAATAGTTGGAATACCATATGGCACACAATGCTTTAAATTTGCAGTATTATCATTTGCACCATTTGGAAAAGACATAGAATATGGTGGAGGAATTCCTTCATTTATAGCTAATGTAATTTGGATAATATTCTTTGGAATTCCAATGGCACTAGAAAATTTACTTTTTGGATGTATTTGGTGTATAACAATAGTAGGAATTCCATTTGGTTTACAATTCTTCAAAATAGCAAAATTATCGTTAGCACCTTTTGGAGCAAAAATAATTTAGTTTACGATTTTGATTGAATTCTAAATAATATGTAACATTAATTATGAATTGTGCAATTTTTAAATATAACATAAAAGCAAGTACTTAGTTGATAATTACTTGTTTTTATGTTATGATTTATTTGTAAAAAAGTTATTTTAGTAACAATTGGAATTGAACTTGGAATAATATCTATTTGGAAAAGGAAGAAAATAAAAAGTTAATAATACGAAGTAGTTCAGCAGAGTTTCTAATATTTGAACAGCAAAAGAAAGAAAAAGGAATTGAAGTAAGATTTGAAGAAGGAGATTTGTGGTTAACTCAAAAGGCATTAGGAGAGTTATATAATACATCGAAGCAGTTGGATATAGAGTAAGTACAGATAAAGCAATTCAGTTTAGGAGATGGGAAACTAATATTTTAAAAGAATTTTCAAAAAAAGGTTATATTATAGATAAAAAAAGAAAGATATATAACATTAGAAAAAATGATAGAAT
>CATLDI010000046.1 GCA_949902805.1 uncultured Clostridiaceae bacterium | reverse complement strand
AATGTAATAAAATGCTTAGAAGATATGAATGTAGAAAAATCATCTATTAGTAGAATTATAGAATTTATAGAAATAGATGGAATTACTGATGAAAAAATAGAAAAATTAGAAAAACTAGAAGTTTCAGAAGAAATATTTAAACAAGGACTAGAAGAACTAAAACAAGTAGTAAAATATATAAGAAGCTTTGGAGTGCCAGACACAAACTTTAAAGTAGACCTAAGCATAGCAAGAGGATTAGATTATTACACAGGAACAGTATATGAAACATTTCTAAATGAATACAGAGAAATAGGAAGTATATGTTCAGGAGGAAGATATGATAATTTAGCACAATACTATACAGATAAAAAACTTCCAGGAGTAGGAGTATCAATAGGTCTTACAAGGTTATTCTATAAACTAAATGAACTACAAGCAATAGAAAATTCAAAAAAATCAATTTCAAAAGTACTAGTAGTTTCAATGATAGAAGACCAAAGTAAAGCATTAGAAGTAGGCAATGTACTTAGAAACGCTGGAATAGAAACTGAAAATTACTTAGAAGATAAAAAAATAAAAGCAAAATTCAAATACGCAGACAAATTGCAAATTCCTTACGTTATAGTAATAGGAGAAGACGAAGTGGCAAATAATGTAGTTACATTAAAAAATATGCAAACAGGAGAACAAAAAACTTTAAATATAGAAGAAACAATAAACGAAATTAACAAATAATTAAAAAAAGGGACAATGGGACGGAGTTTTTGTCCCTAGGTTTTCAGAAAATTAAATCTAATTTTAATCTTTCAAAACCCAAGGACAAAAACTCCGTCCCATTGTCCCATTAAAATTAGACACTATTTAGAAGATATACTAAATAGTGTCTTGTCATATAATTTATTGTACAAACATATAATATATATAATAAAGTTGTACAAAGGGGAAAAGCAAGTGATAAATTTAGCGGTTTTGAATCTAAAAGATATAATAAAATACTTACTAAAATTTTTATTAATAATCATAATATTATGGAGTTTTAGTAAGTTTTTTTCGCCTACTAAAATAAAACAGAGCAGGCTAGGAATGAGTTTAGATAATAGTAAATTTTTACAATGCTTAGATGAAACCATACCAGGAATGAAACAACTAAATGAAAAAGAGATGAAATTAGAAATAGAGAATGAGAATCCATTAAAAACAATGTTAAAATTAGAACTTAGCATGATTAACAATATAAAAGAAAAAAATATAAAAAAATTGCCAGAAGAAGATGAAGAGGAAGAACTGAAAGTAGAGCAAGCACAAACAGGACTTCAAACTCAGAAAATAGAAAACAATGTACCAGAAAAATTTACGAATTCATATAATGGAGTTAATATAAAGAATGGAACAGATTATAATTTGACAGAAGATATATTAAAGCCAGATATAGAAATAAATAATAAAAATATAATGATATTTCACACACATACTTGTGAGAGTTATACAGCAACAGAAAAATTTAATTATACACAAACAGGAACATATAGAACTACTGACCTAAACTATAATGTTGCAAGAGTAGGAACTGAACTTACAAATCAATTAAAAAGTTATAATTACAATGTAATACATAATACAACATATCATGATTACCCAGCATATAATGGCTCATATGAACGTTCATTAAGTACAGTAAAAAACTTATTATTAACAAATGAAAATGCAGATATAATATTCGATATACATAGAGATGCAATAGCAGATTATAACTATGCACCAACTGTAAAAATAGGAGAAGAATATGCAGCACAATTAATGTTTGTAATAGGAACAGATGGTGGTGGACTAGAACATCCAAATTGGCAACAAAACTTAAAATTTGCAGTAAAGGTACAAGAAAAAGCAAATGAATTATACCCAGGGTTATTTAAACCAATAGTATTGAGAAACAGTAGATATAATCAACATCTATCAAAAGCAGCAAGCATAATAGAAGTAGGAGCAACAGGAAATACAATGGAACAATGCTTAGCAAGTATGAAATATTTGGCAAAAGTTATTAGTGAAGTTATGAAATAAAAAATAATTCATATAATCCTTCTAAAATTTTGGTTACAGACATTCACAATTTTAAAATGGTGAATGTCTGTAACTATTTCTGTGTAGAAAAGTATAAAATAGAAAAGTATGTATTGATATCTAAAATTGGTAAGGTTATAATATAAAAAATACACTAACAAGTACACATAAAAACAAAGGAGAAAAATTATGAAAAAACTTTTATTAAAAAATAATAACAGGAAAACGGACAATAAAATGAGCACAGACGAGTACTTTGCATCTTCCCATGCAATAACACTAATAGCTTTAGTAATCACAATTATTATATTGCTAATATTAGTAGGAATATGCATTAACTTATTACTAGGGAATAATGGAATTATAACAAAGTCAAAAATAGCAAGAGAGAAAACAGAACAAGCAGCAAAAGAGGAAAAAGAAGGTTTAGATTATCTGGATAAGTATATACAAGATAATATAGATGGATATGAAACCGTTGAGATAGACAAATCGCATGATGGTATTCAATATGATCCAGTAACAACAGATGATGGAATGTGGACAGTATATAAAGATATTGATACAGAAACAAGAAAGGTAAATGTATATGTTACTTCAAAATACTATTGTCCTTCATTTGGACAATATGTATTGGAAAAATATTATTTAAATACTATGCTTCATAGCTATGCACTACCTATTTATAGTTTTTCTGATTTGTCAGATTTTGCTGCTGTTCTTCCAAATGAAGTTTTCGAATTGGTGGAAAAAAGTGACAACTATATTTATATAAAGGATAGAATTGAACAAATGGGTGTTGGTCCATTTTTATCCGAGCTATTAGAAACAGTTGGTGTAAATGAATATGAGTTATATAAACTTGTAGGAGAAGATTTAGTAGAAAAGTTAGAAAAGAAAGACGAATTATTTATTAGCAATCCTTATGGCTTTGAAAATGATGACCCTGACAATATTGACCTTGGCAGTATAGTAAGTGGAATTTTAATTCAGGATCCTTGTAATTATCAAGATGCAGGCAGAGCTCGTGGCCCTGAATTTAATTTAGAAAATTTATTGAATTCGTATAAAAAATTATATGGAGACAAAGTAAAACTAAGTATTTCAGAAGAGGAAAAAAATAGAATATATAAGATAGAAATGCCAAATGGAAAAATAGAAGAAGTAAAAGGAGAAGATTTATATAAAGCTAAATTTAGATATGTTACAACTAAAAATGGAGATATACAAATAAAAATAGCTAGTAACACAAGTGAAACAAAAACAATCAATTATGATAAAGTAACTAATATTGGAAGTTGTATGTATGAAGAAGGAGATTACGTATATACATATAATTGTATCCCTGTGCTTGATGACGCTTCGACACTGACGTCTATAGTACATTCTTTGAGTAATGGTGGGGGAAATTTAGAGGACGCTATGAAAGAAGCTAAATACAATAGAGAAGATAATTTGATATATAGATTCAATCTAGGACGGTTGGAATGCTACGAGTAAGAAGCTGTTAGAAGCTATGGAAGATGGTACTGCTGAATGGAAGTCGAGTGCCAGTGTTATACCAGGGACAATCTCCTCTCGAGTTAAAACTGAAGTTAGGGGAGAATCAGTAACTTGTTTGGCTTCCACGTTTGCGGATTGTGGAGTTAACTCTGATGCCTTATATATCCCAGAAACTGTAAAATATATGTTTTGCTCGTTTAGAGCTACTTCTTTCCTAAAAGATTGTAATGAACTAAAAATACCAAAAACAGTAAAATATGCCAGTCACTTAATTCAAGACAGTAGTGCCATAAATGATGATTTTAAATTTTATTTTCCTTCTTCCATATTATCAACATCGCAAAACGTTTATAATGGATGCCATGATCCATGGTTCGAACAAGAATTGTATTAAATTATGAATTTATGGAATTAAGGAGGAAAAAATGTTTTCATTAAGATATGTATCAATATTTATAAGCAAATTTTTTGGCTTTTACGAAATGCCCAATGGAGAGATGTGGGAATATGATGATAAACTAGGTTATGGAAATTTTATAGATGAAAGACATATATTATGGATTGCAATAATAATGGTATTATCCATTTTCTTATATCAATTCTGCGAAAAAGATAAGCAAAAAGGTAAAAAAATAATTAAAATATTAATGATTATAATGCTAATAGTAAGAATAATACTACAAATAGTAAAAACAATTGTCGGATATTCTTTACCACACGGAAGGGACTTAATACCTGGGCAAATGTGTACGATATTAATATACTTATTACCGTTAACTGTAATATTCAATTGGAAAAAGATAAACACGCCAGTTTGCGTACTGTCAATGATGGGTGGATTTATGACATTTTTAATGGGCGATTATTTTACCTCTAGATTTTTAAGTTTTTACACATTAGAGGGGATTTGGGCACATACAATGTTATGGGTTATACCAATTGCAATGATAGGGTTAGGAGAATTTAAATTAGAGTGGAAAAAAATATGGCAAGTAATTGTAATGATGCTAATCATGCTAGCGTGGGCAATGTTTTTAAATAAAATAGTATTCAAAAAATATAATTCAAATTATTTCTATTTAGAAAATAACATGCTACCAGGAAATATGGGAGGAAAATACTTTTTTCTTCTATATGTAATTATATTTTTTGTGTTATTACTATCAATATATGGTATACCAAAATTATATAAAAAAATATCCAAAACTCTTATAAAAGAAAATGAAAAATTGAAAAAGCAAATAACAATTATCATAGTAATAGGTATTATAATTATGTCACAAATTTTAATGATATATGTAAAAGAACATAGAGAAACAAAGTTTAGTGAAGAAGAGAAGAGTATCAATTTAGCGATTTTGACTACGATGGTTAGCGACTTTTCTATAGATTATAGTGAAGAACAAATTCAAAAAAGATTAGATAATATACTTGGAGAAAATGAAGCAAACGTTTATAAAAGTTTGACAGGAATGAAAGTAAAATTCTTAGAAACTGGGAATGTATACAATATAAGAAATTCAAAAGCTAATATAAAGGCTGTAAAAATAAGCCAAATAATTCATAAGTATTTAACATATATTTTAGAATCAATATTAGTAATAAATTTAATAATATCGACTACTATTATTTATAAAAACAATAGAAAAGCGAATGAAATTAATAAAAAATGCTAAAATATAATTATACAATAGATATAGCTACAAAAATACATACCTTAGATATATAAAAACAAAAATAGGACTCTTAAAGAAAAAAAGAAAGAGCCCTATTTTGTTGTAATATAAAAAATAATAAATAAAATCTATTTATTATAAAAATAAAGTAAAAACACTTGACAAATACCTAAAAATGGTGTAAAGTTAATTAGCATTACAAATTAAGAGGTGATAATATGGAAAAAAATGTTAGAGTAAGTATGTTATGCCAAATATATGGTAAATTATTAACTGAAAAACAGCTTGAGGTTTTAACAGACTACTATAATAGCGATTTATCACTTTCTGAAATAGCTGAAAATAATAATATAACAAGGCAAGCTGTTAGAGACATAATAAAAAAGGGGGAAAATAAACTTTTCGAACTAGAAGAAAAGCTACAAATTATGGAAAAGATGATGAAGCAAGAAAAATTACTACAAGAAGTACTAAGCGAACTAGGAAAGATACAAGAAGTATCATCTGACAAAAAGATAGAAAAGATATTAAACCACGTAAGAAAAGAATTAAATTATTTAGTTTAGGAGGAAATTGATATGGCATTTGAAGGACTTTCTGAAAAGTTACAATCAATTACAAAAAAGCTTAGAGGAAAAGCAAGAATTACAGAATCTGATTTAAAAGAAATGTTAAGAGAAGTAAAACTTGCACTTTTAGAAGCAGATGTTAACTACAAAATTGTAAAAGATTTTATAAATCAAGTACAAGAAAAAGCCCTTGGCCAAGATGTTTTGAAATCATTAACTCCAGGTCAACAAGTTATAAAAATAGTAAAAGATGAACTAGTAGACTTACTAGGTGGAGAAGAAAGCAGAATAAACTTTACACCAAATCCACCAACAATAATAATGTTAGTAGGACTTCAAGGTTCACGGAAAAACAACAACAGCAGGTAAGTTAGCAAATATATTAAGAAAGCAAGGAAAGAAACCACTACTAGTAGCATGTGACATATACAGGCCAGCAGCTATAAAACAATTACAAGTAGTTGGAAATCAGCTTAATATTCCAGTATATGCAAATGAAACCTCAAAAGATGTAGTACATATAGCAAAACAAGCAATAAACGTAGCTTATTCAAAACTAAATGATGTAATAATACTAGATACAGCAGGTCGTCTTCATATAGATGAAGAACTTATGAACGAACTAAAAAATGTAAAATCAGGTGTAAAACCACATGAAATATTATTAGTAGTAGACTCAATGACAGGTCAAGATGCAGTAAATGTAGCAACATCATTTAATGAAAATTTAGGAATAGATGGAATAATACTAACAAAGTTAGATGGTGACACTCGTGGTGGTGCTGCACTATCAGTAAAGAAAGTAACAGGAAGACCAATAAAATATGCAGCAACAGGTGAAAAATTAAGCGATATAGAAGTATTCCACCCAGAAAGAATGGCAGGAAGAATATTAGGAATGGGTGATGTACTTTCAATAATAGAAAAAGCAGAAGAAAGTTTCGATTTAGAAGAAGCAGAAAAACTAGAAAAACAATTACGAAAAAAAGAATTTGACTTAGATGATTATTTAATACAACTAAGACAAGTAAAGAAAATGGGTTCATTTTCATCAATACTAAAAATGATGCCAGGAATGGCAAATATAAAAGACTTAAAGGTAGATGACAAAGAATTCGTGAAGATAGAAGCTATAATATGTTCTATGACAAAAGAAGAAAGAAGAAAACCACAAATACTAAATGCAAGTCGTAGAATAAGAATAGCAAAAGGAAGCCGGAACAACGGTACAAAAAATAAACCAATTCATGAAAACTTTTGAAATGACACAAAAAATGATGAAAAAAATGCAAGATGGAAAAAGTATGAAAAAGTTAATGAAAGGCATAAATCCAAACGATTTGAAAAATTTTAGATAGAAGTCGGAAGTCAGAGGTCAGAAGTCGGATATAAAACGACAATAGCTTCTAAGTCCGAAATAAAAAAGTTATTAATTTTAAAAAATATATATGATAGAAGATTAGATATAAAAGTAAAGAATTTATAATATTAATATTAAAAAATTAGATAGAGTAGATTTCCGACCTCTGATATCTGACTTCTGACATCTTATTATCAGGAGGTGAATTAAAAAATGGTAAAAATTAGATTACAAAGAGTAGGTGCTAAAAAAGCTCCATTCTACCACATAGTAGTTGCAGACTCAAGAAGTCCAAGAGATGGTAAAATAATCGAAAAAATAGGAACATATAACCCAATGACAGAACCATCAACAATAGTTCTTGACAAAGAAAAAGTAGCTACATGGATAAAAAATGGTGCAAAACCAACAGATACAGTTAAAGCTTTAATAGAAAAAGCAAACTAGGAGGATTCTAAATGAAAGAAATTTTAGAAACAATAATAAAAAGCCTTGTAGAAGACGAAAATGCGGTTATAATTACAGAAAAAGAAGATGAAAAAGGTCTAAATTTTGAAGTAAAAGTAGCTAACCAAGATATGGGCAAAGTAATTGGAAAACAAGGAAGAGTTGCTAAATCAATTAGAACTGTTATGAAAAGTGTAGCAGGAAAAGAACACAAAAAAGTAAATATAGAGTTTTTAGAAGATTAGAGGTATATATGCAAAAGTATTTTGAAGTAGGTCAAATAGTAAATACATTTGGAGTAAAAGGAATGCTAAAAGTAAAGCCATTTACAGACGATGTAGAAAGATTTGAAGAATTAAAAAAAGTATATATATGTAAAAAAGAAAAACTAGAAGAAGTAGAAATTGAAGAAGTTAAATATCATAAAGATATGGTTTTACTTAAAGTAAAAGGCATAGACGATATGAATGAAGCAGAAAAAGTAAAAGGTCTATACTTAAAAATAGATAGAAAAAATGCAAAAAAACTTCCAAAAGATACATACTTCATTGCCGATTTACTAGGCTTAGAAGTTTATTCAGATACTGGAGAACTTTTAGGAAAAGTAGATGACATTTTTAGAACAGGTGCAAATGATGTATATGTTGTAAAAAATGAAAATGGCAAACAACTATTACTTCCTGGTATACCAGATGTAATAAAAGAAATTGATTTAGAAAAAGAAAAAATAATAGTTCACATACTAAAAGGTTTAATATAAGGAGCAAAAAATGAAGTTTGATGTGTTAACACTTTTTCCTGAAATGTTTAGCCCATTAAAGCAAAGCATATTAGGAAAAGCAGAAGAAAAAGGTTTAATAGATATCAATTTAATAAATATTAGAGATTTTTCTAAAGATAAACACAAAAAAGTAGATGATACTCCTTATGGTGGAGGAGCAGGAATGGTCATAAGACCTGACGTAGTATATGATGCATGTAGTTCAGTAAAAGAAGATAATGCAAAAATAATATACTTATCCCCACAAGGTAAGACATTAAATCAACAAAAAGTAGAAGAACTATCAAATGAGCAACATTTAATTCTAATTTGCGGACATTATGAAGGAATAGACCAAAGAGTTTTAGATGAACTTGAAGTCGAAGAGATTTCCATAGGAGATTACGTACTAACAGGAGGGGAACTTCCAGCAATGGTATTAATCGATTCTGTATCAAGATATATAGAAGGAGTATTAACAAAAGAATCAATAGAAGAAGAAAGCTTCTCTAATAATCTTTTGGAATACCCACAATATACAAGACCAGAAGAATTTATGGGAAGAAAAGTTCCAGAAGTTTTACTATCTGGGCACCATGAAAACATTCGCAAATGGAGATATGAAAAACAATTAGAAATAACAAAACAAAAAAGACCAGATATGTTATAAAGGAAGACAGAAGTCACAAGGCAGAAGTCAGAATAGCGCTGTAGGGGGAGATGGATAATCGCCCACACTTCAAAAGAAACTACCCGAAATTCCGACCTCTGATAACCGACATCTGACCTCCAAAGAGAAAGGAGAAAAAAATGGATATTATAAAATCAATAGAACACGAACAACTAAAGAATAAAATTCCAGACCTTCATGTAGGTGACACAATAAGAGTTCACCAAAGAATAAAAGAAGGAAATAGAGAAAGAATACAAGTATTCGAAGGAATAATAATTAAAAAACAAGGTGGCGGAGTAAACGCTACATTTACAGTAAGAAGAGTAGCATATGGTGTAGGAGTAGAAAAAACATTCTTAATTCACTCACCAATGGTAGAAAAAGTAGAAGTAGTAAGAGTTGGTAAATCAAGAAGAGCAAAACTTTATTACTTAAGGGACAGAGTAGGAAAAGCTGCTAAAACTAAGGAAAACTTAGGAGCAAGAATTGAAAACAAAGAAATTACAGTTAAAGAAGAATTGGTAGAAGAAGTAGCGCCAGAAGAAGCACCAGCAGTTGAAACAGAAACTCCTGTAGTAGAAGAAACAGTTGATACAGTATCAGAAGAAACTGTAGAAGAAGTTAAAGATGAAACAGCTGAATAATCAATATTTGTTTTATAATAATATTTGTAATATAAATGTAATAAAAAAAAGCAATAAAAATATTGACACAAAAGAATGTTAGGATTAAAATATTAATAGATTATGAATAATTATGGCACTAAAAATAAATACTAATATAAATTTCGAAAGAAAAAGGAGAAATAAATATGAAAAGAACAAGTATTAAAAAAATATTAGTAATGTTAGTTTTAATTACAATTGTAGCAGTATTAGCAACAAATGTAAAAGCCACAAACCCACTAATAGTACAACCAGGTGGAAGCACAACAGCTAATACAACAGCTAATACAACAGCGAACACTACAGCAAATACTACAACTAATACAACTACAACAAATACAACAACTAATACAGTTAGAGCAAATATAACAACAAATACAGTAAGCAATTATCAAAACTCTAATCTTCCACAAACAGGAGATGCAAGCGATTACGTTATATTCTTATTTATAGCAGTATGTGTAGTAGTAGCAATATTTGCTTACAGAAAATATAAAAATTATAATATATAATATTTCAAAAGTAGACTTTTTCAAGGTCTACTTTTTGCTTTAAATAGAAATATAAGTCCGCAATTTGAATATTACTATATAATTTTATTTACTCCAGTCGTTGCTTGAGTTAATTTTTGTAGAGATTCTAAATGAAATTTTATGGCACCCCTTCCATTGAAAATGAACTCTTTCTATAAAAGTTATTAAGAATTTCTAACAAAAATTACTCTACGATTCCTACTTACATAAATAAAATTATATAGTAATATTCAAATTGCTACTTTATCGAAATCGAAAATTCTTTCATTAATTTATTTTAGATTAAGGATTTATAACTTTTTCTCTAGCTTTTACGCAAACTCTATTACCTTTAATATTATTACAAGTAATCAAAGTAATTTGTCTAAAACCACTGGTATCTTGCTCTGTACAAGAAAGATCATCAGCGCTAATCTGTTTTTTGTCATAAACTTCATATTCAATAATATTTCCATATAAATCAGAAATTTTAACAATATCTGTAATACCCAAATTATCAAGTTTTCCAAATTGTGTATCATTAATATAATTATGTCCAGCAATACATAAGTTTCCGAATTTCATTTGGCATAGGACCATAAAATCTACAAGGAGAAATTTCTAATAATTCTTCAGAAGTTGTAGATAATATAGGATAAGTAATATTAATTTTATCAATTTGAATAAGTCCTATTACAAAAGGAGTTTCAGAGTTTTGAGTAACTATTTGAGTTGCAGAATAATTATCTGGCAAGTCAGAATATAATGTTTTAATATTAAAATTTGAAATTAAATTTTTTGATATTTTTTGTTTCTCAAATAAAGCATATTTTATAGAAAAATACACTAATACAGATATTATTATTAATACAATAGAAATGTAAAATGTAAGTTTAGCATTTTTTTTAACAGTAAAATTGTTAGAAGAATTTTCGTTTTCTAAAGGACATTTATATACTATCTGATTCATATTTCCTCCATTCTTTTAATAGTATTTGTAAATAGAAAAAATATATAATGGGAAAGATTTGGGAAAAGGAAAGATTTGGGACGCGTCCAAAACTTTCCAAATTTTTAACAATCTATATATTTTTAAGTAATTTCAATTGGGAAAGTTTTGGACGTATCCCAAATCTTTATTTAAATATAAAATTCAATTCAAAAAATTAATGCAACAAAATATGTAAAAAAATAGACACATATAAAAACCTAATATATAATGTTAAGTGCGAACAAAACATTAGGAGGTTAATATATATGTGTCGAACTAAT
>CATLDI010000045.1 GCA_949902805.1 uncultured Clostridiaceae bacterium | reverse complement strand
ATGGTATAGGCAGCATACCTCCATCACAAAGTATAGTTGCTATGAATACAATAGCAAGTATTTTACATAAAAAGGTTAATTATGATAATCCAATACTAGAAGGGGAGTTTCCAATTGATAATTCAAGATTTGCTGGACAGATTCCACCAATAGTTGCTGCTCCAACATTTGCCATTAGAAAAAAAGCCAAGCTTGTATTTACACTTGAAAATTATGTAGAGCATAAAATAATGACAGAAAATCAAATGAACGCCATAAAAAAAGCTATTAGCAGCCATGAAAATATTGTCATTGTTGGAGGCACATCAAGTGGTAAGACCACACTAACTAATGCCTGTATTGATTATATGTCAAAAATTGCTGATGAAGAAAGAATTATTATTATAGAAGATACTGGTGAAATCCAGTGTAATGCAGTTAATGCTGTTTTATTTCATACATCTTTAAATGTTACAATTACAGATTTATTGAAAACTACACTTCGCATGCGTCCAGATAGAATCATAATAGGTGAGGTGCGTGACCATACTGCACTTGATTTACTTGATGCCTGGTCAACAGGTCATTCAGGAGGAATATCAACTATTCATGCTAATAATTCTAAACAAGCTCTTGAAAGAATTGAGGGGCTTGTTACTCGTCATCCTTATGCCCCAAAAGATATAAAAACAGTAATATCAAGTGCTGTAAATCTTATAGTAAATATTAGAAAAACAGGCACTACTAGAAAAGTAGAAGAAATAATTAAAATTCATGCTTTTAACAGTAAAAGTGATGAGTATGAGTTTGATTATATATAAGTAAATAAGTAAAAAATAGGAGGATATTATGAAAAAAATATTTTTACTTGTTGTGTGTATGCTGTTAGCAGCAAATTTGGCTTATGCTGGTAATAATGCATTACCATTTGAAAGTGCATTGTCAACTATTTCAGACAGTCTGTCTGGTCCAGTTGCAATGGCAATTGGTGTAGCTGCATTTGCAGTTGCTGGTATAGCATACCTTTTTGCACCTGATATGAATAATATTGTCAAGGGACTAATGGGTGTATGTATTGCACTTGGTATTGTCTTTGGTGGAAAAGCTATGATAGATATGCTGTTTAAGCCATCATCAACAGGCTGTGTTATTTCTGTTACTGCAATTCAAGAAAAAAACAAAATTTTATCGGATAAAAATATAGATGAATAAAATTTATCGCTTTGGCTGGCGACCAATGCTTTTTATGGGAGCAGATAGAGAATTGACTATATTTTTATCTTTGTTTTGTGGGATAATAATATTTTATTCCTTTAACATTATTGTAATAATTATTACAATAGTAATATGGTTTATAAATATGTCATTTTTAAAAATGATGGCAAAATCAGATCCACAACTTAGACATATTTATAGGAACCATATTAAATATAAGTCTATTTATTTGGCAAAATCTTCTATTTTTTGCAAATCAAATAGAGTATATAAATAACTTTATATCTTGAGCATTAATAACTTTTGCAGCAATGAAGCTGCATGGTTATTAATGTATATAAATATTTTTGGTTGGTTTTATGATTATATTAAGTTCACTTGTCGCTTTTTTTAGTATATTATTAGTATTATTGATATATGTAAGAATAATAGATATAAATAAATTTTTTAAAATAAACTATTATAAAAGAACATCAGAGGGTTTCTCTGATTTATTGCAGTATGACTGTTTAATTGAAGATGATATTTTACTATTAAAAAATGGCTCATTATTAACAGCATTTTCATATCGTGGGGTAGATATGTCACAAATGCCTGTTGATGAGCAAGTAATGATGACAAATATGATTTCTAAAGCTATTTTTGAATTAGGAACAGGATGGACAATTAATTTTGATTCTGTAAGAGTAGAAACACCAAAATATAGTGATAGAGCTTTTTCTTCATTTAAGAATAAAATATCGTATGCCATAGATGAAGAAAGAAGACAACTATTTAATGCAAAAGATACCATGTTTACATCAATAAATTTTATATCTTTAACTTATACACCACCGCTGTTGATGCAGACAAAATTTGTTGATTCAATGTATACAGAAAGTAACGATAAAGATAGTATATCTTTTGCAGAAAAAAATTTAATATTTTTTAAAAATAAATTAGATAATTTTTTTTCAGTTATATCAGCAGTATTAAAAATATCAAGATTAGGAACTGAAGAATATATATATGAAGACGGCACGAAATGTTATAGAAATACCTTACTTGAATATCTGCATTATTGTCTAACAGGCAAATCTCAGCCAATAAATTTACCAAAATCACCAATTAATATTGATTTGCTTATAGGTGGAGAAGATTTTTATACAGGAGTAACCCCAAAAATAGGCAATCAATTTATATCTTGTATAGCAATAGATGGCTTTCCAGTGGAAAGTTATCCTACAATTTTATATAAATTATCTGATATACCAATTAATTCAAGATTCTCAACTAGATTTATATGTATAGATAAATTAGAAGCAGAAACAAGATTAAAGAAAATTAAAAGTAAATGGTCGCAGTCGCAGCGAGGTATGATTTCAATATTGTTAAATCAGCCACAAACAGAAAGCAATACAAACTGGGATGCAGTAGAAATGACTAATGATGCAATTGAGGGAATAACTTTACAGCAAAGTGACAGAGCTGTATTTGGTTATTACACAGCTAATGTTATTTTAATGGAAGAAGATGAAGAAGTATTAAAAGATTACTCTTTAAGAATAAAGAAAATAATAACAAATTTAGGTTTTAATGCAAGAATAGAAAGTATAAATACAGTAGAAGCATTTATTGGCAGTATTCCAGGACATAATTTAGAAAATATAAGAAGATTTTTTATACATTCTCTAAATCTTGGTGATTTAATCCCCAAAAATACAGTATGGACAGGTCATGAACATGCACCATGCAATTTTTATCCAAATGAATCACCAGCACTGATGGAATGTGTGACAACAGGTAATACGCCATATCATTTTAATCTTCATGTAGCAGATGTAGGGCATACACTTGTTGTAGGTCCTACAGGAGCAGGTAAGTCAACATTTCTAGCTACTATTGTATCACAGGCTTTTAGATATAAAGATGCAACAGTATTTGTATTTGATAAAGGTATGTCTATGTTTACATTATGCAAGGCACTAAATGGTCAGCATTTTGAACTTGCCAGCAATGAATGTAATTTAGTATTTAATCCATTTCAGTATATAGATACACAGGAAGACAGATTATGGCTTGTAAATTTTATTGAGAGCATACTGCAGTTAAACAATGTTGAAATAAATCCATCAGTATCAAAAAGTATATATGAAGCAGTTAACTATTTATATAATTTGAAACAGGAAGACCCTGCATTTATTCCAACCATAACAGATTTTAAATCACAACTACATCATACAACAATGAATTTGCAAGAGATAATTGATTTATATGATATTGCAGGAGCATTTACAGGGTTTTTCTCTGGTAAAAATGATAATCTTTCTTTAAGTGATTTTACTGTATTTGAAATAGAGCATTTGATGAATTTAGAAGATAAAATATTATTGCCTGTATTAGATTATCTTTTTAGAAGAATTGATAAAATGCTTAATGGTCAACCAGCATTTGTTGTGCTTGATGAAGCATGGATTGCCTTTCAAAATCCAATATTTTCAAAAAAAATCATAGAATGGTTGAAAGTTTTTAGGAAAAGAAATTGTGCAGTTATTCTGGCAACTCAAAATTTAATGGATGCATCAATGAAATCAGATAATCTACTTACTGAACTTATTATTTCAACTGCTTCTAAAGTATTTTTGCCTAATGCTGCAGCAACAAAGATAGATTTTGCAACAATTTATAAAAAATTTGGATTAAACGACCAGCAAATAAATATAATTGCTTCAGCAATACCAAAAAAACATTATTATCATTATACATCAGAGGGAGCTAGATTGTTTGAGCTTGCTTTAGGTAAGCTGGCACTTGCATTTGTAGCTGTGTCAACTACACCAGAAATAAAAGAAATTAAATCATTAATATCTCAATATGGTGAACAGTGGGTATATGAATATTTATCATATAAAAATATAAATTTAGATGATTATTTACTATATTTTAGTGTTTAATGTGTTAAATGATACATATATTATCAGTTTTTATTAAGAATTTTGTATATAAATATGTATAAGTATCTTTTATAATGTATATTTATAGTTTCTTGCTAATTACAAAGACATATATTATAATATTTATAATAATATTTTGGAGGTTAATAATGGCTTATCAAGTTTTTAGTAAAGACAGGGTTATCCCAGGCACAAATGGAGAAATGAATGAAGAAGATATTCGCATATTATCAAGAAAGTTAGAAGCAAATGATAATCTTGATTATTTATGTACTTTACCAGCAACAGAAAGAACAATTAATACTCTTGTAATGATAAAAGAGGGGACAAGAGAAGAACTGATTGAAGAAAATAGGAAGTTGTATGAAGCAAGAGAATGGGAAAAATATATATAATGATTTTATTAAGAATGTTGAATTAGCAAAAGATACTTTTGAGGAAATCAATAATATTGTAAATAATTCATTATCTAAATGTATTGATATGATTAAAAAATCTAGTAGTATTAAAGATGTTTTGAATAATGAATTAATACTGTTGCAGAACTTTGATATAAATTATCATAATAATAATGATGTCAAGATTGATAGTAGAGTTAATCTTTGTAATATAGCTCTTGAAGAATATCAATTATTGAATAATAATAAAGAACAGTATTTGGAGAAAGTATTTCAAAGAAATGTATTTAGTTCAAAAGAAATAGATATAAATAAAGATACTATATTTGAACAATCTGTAAAAAAATTGATAGTAAGTCTTGGTAATGAAAAAAACTCATCTGCTGTATCACCACAGTTGTTTGAGTTATATGAAATAAGACAGGATAAATTGAAAGAAATATGTAAGGAATTTACGCAGGAGCGTAAGGGATTTTTATCCCAGCATATTAATCAAGAACAGAAGCTTGAACAAATTAAGAAAAAAGAACACAATAAAAGTCTTGAAAGATAATTATATTTAAAATATAAATATATATCTTGCATATTCCACAAAAGCATAAAATAACTCTACAGCTGTAATTCTGCATGGTTTTTTAAAATTTTATCGGATAAATTTACAAGTCTAAATAAAAAGGCTTGAAATCACATAAAATTTTGATTATATTGAAAGTAGCACAGGGGACTGGTCTGGTCAGTCCCTTAGTGATAAGTTAAAATTTAAATTTTAAAATAACCACTTATTCACGGTAAGTGGTTATTTTTTTATGTAAAAAATTATGGCTACTAAAAATAGCATTAATATGAGATAAAAATAACAATCTTCATAAACCATAAGTCACCCCCTGTTTTTGTCCGAACGGCTAATCCGAATGGATAAAAAGAAAGTGACTAACCACCAGTCCGCACTGTGCCAAATAATATATATATTATGTCACATCGTTTATCAATAATTTTATATAAAATCTGTATTAATATGATTTATAGTTACTTGCTAATTATAAAGAAATGTATTATAATATTTATATAATTTTTTGGAGGATTATAATGGATAAAACAACAATAACAGAAAATTTAGACAGCCTGACCTATGCTATGAGTGATGAAGATATTGCAGAGTTAAATGACAGATTACTAGACAGTGTAATGAAAAAAAATAATACAGAAGACTTGACAGTAGAAATGGCAGAGCTAATGCTACTTGTTCCTTTACCAAGAAAATTGATTAATTTATTAGTAAAAATAGGAGAAGCAACTCGTGAAGAGTTAGAAGAA
Source organism: uncultured Clostridiaceae bacterium (assembly GCA_949902805.1). Lineage (GTDB taxonomy): Bacteria > Bacillota > Clostridia > TANB77 > CAG-508 > UMGS1663. The sequence continues at coordinate 5,743 of CATLDI010000045.1, read as the reverse complement.
GAAAACAGGAGATTATATGCAGAAAAATTATGGGAAAAACATTTATGCTGATACACTTTCTACATTTCTAAATCAAGCCTATTACTACCATATAAATGGTAATTATAAAAAAATGGATAAATTGTTAAAAGCAGCTTCTGAGATAATACAAAAAGAAAAAGATATAAACAACATATTGAAAAATGAAATTAAATGTTTAGAAATATTTGATATTAATCCTTTTGGAAAAAATATTGATGTTTTGAATAATAAAGTTATTGCATGTAATACAGCAATAAAAGAAAATAACTTGTTTGAAACTAATAAGGAACAATATTTAGATGAATTTTTATCAAATAAATTTCAAAATATTAAAAATGATTCTGCTTTTGAAAAATCAAGTAAAGAAGTAGTGCGATATTTAGGAATGGAAAAAAGAGAAAAAGTATTAACCGTAACAATGGAAAAGTTTTATGAGTTACACCAGGATAAAGTTAGAGAAATATGTAAAGAGTTTACACAAAAGCGTCAAGAGTTTTTATCCCAGCATATTAATGAAGAACAGAAGCTTGAACAAAAAGGGCAAAATAATGAATTAAAGCAACAATCATATAAACATTTATAAATATTTATAAAATTTTATCCGATAAAATTAGGAGAATATTAATGCAGTTAATTAAGTTTATAATGGCACTATCAATTATACTTTTCAGTTTTAATATTTATGCTGAAGAATTAGCAATCAATGAAAGACTTGATTGCAGCATACAGGCAAGTTTAAAATATGGTATTCCAGTTGATATATTACTAGCTATCTCATCAATTGAGAATGGCAGAGTGGGCAAAGCATATAAAAATAAAGATGGCTCAGTTGATTATGGAGTTATGCAGATAAATAGTATATATTTAAAGGATTTAAAAGATACTTATAATCGCATTGTTACACCAGAAGAAATATTAAATAATACTTGCTATGCTTTTGAAATAGCAGCATTTAAAGTGAGTGAACACTTGAAAAATGATGATGGCAGTTTTTTAAAAAAAATTGCAAATTATCACAGTAAAACTCCAGATTTAAATAGACATTATCAGACAAAGTTAATCCAGCACAGCAATATATGGATAAATTACTTAAAAAAGAATAAATACACTGTATATCAGTGGACTTATGCTGATTTAAAATAATTTATAAACATTTATAAATATTTAAAAGAAAAAAATATTAGGAGGATTAAATGAAAAAAGCAAAAATTTTACTTTTCTTTTTATTGTTAGCTTTATCAAGCCTTTTTATAGGCTGTGATAAAGGAACAGACAGTGTTAGCTTTACCTATTCACAAGACACAAAAGACCCACGCTTATTTTATTTTAAAGCAAATGGCAGTAGTGATTTTGGCTCTTTTAATTATACTTGGGATTTTGGTAATAATAACACATCAACAGGTAATCAGGCTTCTCATACATTTGACAGCTATGGCACACACACTGTTATATTAAAAGCAGATATTGATGAATCTAATATCCATACCAGTGTAGCCAAAACAATTACAATTAATATTCCTAAAATTGATAATGTAGATTTTAGCTATACTGTTTCAAAAAATAATCCAAAAGAATATTATTTTATAGCTCAAGGTGAAAGTGATTATGGAACAGTATCTTTTGAGTGGGATTTTGGGCAAAATAATATTGAAACAGGGGATAGAGCAACAATTGAATTTGGTGAATATGGTTTTAATGACATTATTCTTACTGCCAAAATAAAAAATCTTGGTAATGAAGTTGAAGCAGTTAGTACTAAAAAAACAGTTGAAATACTTGCTCCAGAGTTTAAGGATTTAGACTTTACTTATTCAAGTAATGCTGAAGATGGTAGAATTTTATACTTAAAAGCAAATTCAAAAGTTACATTTGGAACAGTTAATTATAAGTGGAACTTTGATAATGGAGTAGCTAAAACTGGAGAAGAAACAAATGTTACTTTTGACAGCTATGGTAAAAAAACTATTGCTTTAACAGGAACTATTAAAGAAACAGGAATAAGCACAACAAGGAGAATGAATATTGATGTGCAGCCACCTGTATTTAAAAATTTCACTATTAGTCATGAAATAAATAATAAAAATCCACTAACTGTTTATTTGACAGCAAATGCAGAAAGTGAATATGGCTCATTATCTTATGAGTGGAATTTAGGCTATGGAATTACCTATACAGGTAAAAGTATAAGCCATACTTTTGACAGTTTTGGCGAAAAAAATATTACTGTTAAAGTTAAAAATACTACAACTGATATAGAAGATACAAAAACAGAAATTATCACTCTTGATACACCATTAATAAAAGACCTTGCTTATACACACAAAAGAGACCAAAATAACCCTTTAAAAGCATATTTTACAGCATCATCATCTTCAGATTATGATGTAATATATGAATGGGATTTTGGTAATGGTGAAATAAAAACAGGCAGAATGGTTGAAATAGAGTATACTGGTTTTGGTCTTAAAAACATAGCACTAAAAGCTAGTGTTAAAAATTTAAATATTAATTCAAAAATTGAAGATACATTTATGTTTGAATCACCAACTATAACTGAACTTGATTTTAATTATGTATTTGATAAGAAAAATAATTATAATGCCTATTTTACATCAGCTGGTAAGTGTGATTATGGTGAACTGGAATATAAATGGGATTTCGGCTTTGGTAATAATTTTAAAGGCAGTAGCTTAAATTATACATTTAAATATTATGACAGCTTTCCAATTTCTTTAATTGCAACTATTAAAGGCACTAATATATCTAAAACTATCACAAAATCTGTAGAAGTCAAAGAGCCTAGTTTTGATAACTTTGATTTTACTTATGAGATTGATGAAAATAATCCATTGTTAGTCTATTTTTATGCAACAGGAACATCGCAACAAGGAACAGTATCTTTTGAGTGGGATTTTACCAAAGGAAATACTAATACAGGCAAAACTATAAATTTTCAATTTGACAGCTTTGGTAAAAAAACAGTTTATCTAACTGCTAAAAACAGTAAAATGAATGTAACAGATACTATCAGTAAGGAACTTGAACTTATTGCACCAGAAATAAAAAATCTTAACTTTGATTATACCAGGAATAAATATGAGCCTTTAAAAGCAACATTTACAGCATCATCAAATTCAAATTATGATGTAAAATATGAGTGGGATTTTGGTGATGGAATAATTAGAACAGGAAAAGTTATTGAAACAACTTTTAAAGATTTTGGAACTAAAAATATTATATTAAAAGCAACAATTTCTAAATTAAATTTAAAAACTGAGTATGAAAAACAAATAGATTTTGCTGCTCCAAAAATAAAAAATTTGCAAATGCAAGTTTACTATGATAAAAAAAATAAATTAAAACATAACTTTACAGCAAGTGCAGAAGTTGATTATGGTGAACTGGAATTTGAATGGGATTTTGGTAATGGTAATATCAAAGAAGGTAATAATATAAATTTTACATTTGATTATTATGATACTTATACAATCAAACTTATAGCCAAAGTTATAGATACAAGAATTAAAACACATACTACAAATCCTTTAGATTTAACTAATTTATCAAATATTAGTTTTGAATGTTCATATATATCAACAAATGAAACAGAAGCAGATTTTTTAAAAGCAACTTGTAAACCAGATTTAGGCAATGAAATACTTTCATCAATTAGATATGATTGGAATTTTGGAGACCCAGCTTCTGGAATTATTGAAAATTCATCAACAGATGAAAGAGCTGTCCATAAATTTACAAAATCAGACTTATATCAAGTGAAATTGTGTATTAATGCTAATGAACTTATAACTCCGTTATGTGTAACTAAAAATGTAGCTATATTAGAAGATCCCATTTCAGGATTAGAGTATAAAGATAATGATGGTTATAAATTAACGGATGGTAAAAATTTATGGAAAAGAGTATTAATTATTCATAATCCTTGGAAACACTTAATAAATGATGACAGAATCACAGTAACAAGCATTGTTACTAATAGTCATATAGGCTGTTATGGCGACGATGATAAAAATGTTAATGGCACTAGAAAAATTACATCAACATATGTAAATTCAGACAAATTGGCTCATGAAGACTGTTATGCAGAAAACAATGCAGGCAGTAGAAGAGGCAGTGAAAGCGTAACATATACTTTAAAAAATGGTTACAGTATAACAAAAGAAAATATGTAATCATTAGATAACATTATACAACTTATACTAGTAAATTATTTTTAAGTAATATATAGTCCTGGTATAAATGAATCATCTTGTGATGAACACTTATGCCAGGATTTATTTTTTTTATAATGATTTATTCATTATTTTTTAAATTTTTTATTGATTTATAAGAATATTGAATCATTGAACGAATAATATTTTGATTTGTTATTTCATTTAAATTTTGATATGGGAAAAAATACTTTTTTATATCAGGGTCTTGTAGTTTTTCAATTAATTCATCATTTAATGGTAAATTCATATTTTTATCATATATTCTTGCCATTATTTTACCTTGTCTATAATTATAATAACCATTCAGCTATATAGCTGCAAATGGTTATTTAATTATACTTTTTTTAAAAATATTTACAAGTATTTTTAAACATTTTTAAATATTTATACTACTCTTGTAATATTTCTTTCTTTTTCTTTTGTATGTTCTTGCTTTTTATTTAAATTAAGAGCTGGTTTGATACTTTTTTGAATATTTTTCAATGCTTCTTCTTTTGAAAGTCCATTTTTTGATACAATATCATTAAAATCACCAGCTATTTCTTTACCATTGATTTTTGGAACTGTTACAGTAACATTTTTGTATTTATCACATACAGCATTAGCAGCATTTAAACCAATATTACCAACTTTATTAGTTAAATCATTATCAGCTGCAATTATTATATTCATTTCTGGATATTTATTAGTAATTGCTTTGACAGTATGTTCAAGATTATTTGCACTCATTGCAGCTATAACTTTTAATTCTGGTTCTTTCACTGCTTCATTAATACTTGCAGCAGTAGCATAACCCTCTGTAATAATGATTGATTTAGCAGATTTTAAATCAGATATATTACCATCTACAATATGAAATGCACCTACTTTATTTGTATTTTTAGCAAATCTTTTTTCGCCATTCTCATCAATATATTGTGCTGATTTTAATCTGCCATCAATATTAAAAAGTGGAATTGTAATAGTATTATCTTGACCAACATATATATTTTTTGCATGCTTTACCATTTTGTTAGATAAGTAAGTATGTTCAACTAACTGCTTCTCTATTCATATATTTGGCATATAAAACCTTTTCAGCTTTTTCAGTCAGTATTTTATCCTGCTGCTCTCTTTCTGCTTTTTTAGCCTGATACAATGCTTTCATTTCTGCCTTTTCTTCCTGCGAGATACCATACTCTTTCGAATTCCATTTGATTTCTTCTCCCGTGCGGTTATTCATAAAATAACCATTTGCTATGCCATCAGAATGAAGAACATAAAATCCAGACTGCTCTTTACCCTTATCACCATCAACTGCTATTCTATGTTTCTGCCCATCAGCAATAACACTATTTTCTAATACTCCAGCAGTTTTTATACAGTCTAAAAATTCTTCTTCAATATTTAAAGGCATATCATACTGAACTTTATTATCAATATTTTTTATATCCCATTTAAAAAACTTTTCTTTTTCTTCATTCTTGCAATACCAAAACTTGCCATCTTTA
>CATLDI010000044.1 GCA_949902805.1 uncultured Clostridiaceae bacterium | reverse complement strand
GAGAAATATTAAATTACACATCAGCAGAAGAGATGTTTAATATAGAAATAAATAAAATAGAAAAAGCAGCTTAATTAATAAAAAAATATATATTAGGTTTTTGTTGCAATAGAATTTTGAATGGACCCAATGAACAAAATTATCATTTTTTTCTTAATACCTCTTGACATACGGCTACAAGCGTTGTATAATGATAAAAGCATGTAAACAAAGCGTTGAAGTAGAATGTGGCTACATCCTTACGGATAGTAAGGAATGGAGGGAACTTCTATGGAGTATGTCATGGCTTAGACCAGGCGGTAAGTTTTATAAAATTAAAAGCACTTATCCCAATTTTTTCATGCAATAATTGGGTTTTATAATAGCAATAAAAGAAACACCAGGGTGCGTTTAAAACTTCCGGCCGAAAAACATTAAAAAAGGAGGAAAAAATAATGGCAACATCAAACAAAGTAGGAAGTGAGAAAATGAGAATAAGATTAAAGGCTTATGATGCACAACTTATAGAAAAGTCTGCTGCTCAAATAGTAGAAACTGCTAAAAGAAATGGCTCAAAAGTATCTGGACCTATTCCATTACCAACAGAAAAAGAAATCGTAACAATACTACGTTCTCCACACAAACACAAAGATTCAAGAGAACAATTTGAAATGAGAACACATAAAAGAGTTATCGACATTCTTTATCCAACACAAAAAACAGTTGATAGTTTAATGAAAATTGATTTACCAGCTGGTGTTGATATAGAAATCAAATTATAATTTTAAAAATTAAACAACAAAAACCAAGCTGGCATTAAAAAATGCAAGCCAATAGTTAGGAGGAAAATAAAAAATGAAAAAAGCAATAATAGGAAAGAAAATTGGAATGACACAAATATTTGACGAAACAGGAAAAGTTATTCCAGTAACAGCTATAGAAGCAGGACCATGCGTTATAGCACAAATTAAAACAGTAGAAACAGACGGTTATGATGCCGTACAATTAGGTTTCGGAGATGTAAAAGAAAGCAAAGTAAACAAACCAGTAAAAGGACACTATGCAAAAGCAAGCATAGTACCAAAAAAACATTTAAGAGAATTCAGACTAGATTCTTTAGAAGGTTTAAAAGTAGGAGACGAATTAAAAGCTGACGTATTCGCAGTTGGAGACAGTGTTGACATACAAGGAACATCTAAAGGAAAAGGATTCCAAGGTGTTATAAAAAGACATGGACAAAGTAGAGGACCAATGGGACATGGTTCAATGTATCACAGAAGACCAGGTTCAATGGGACCAACATCAACTCCAGGTAGAGTTTTCAAAGGTAAAAAATTACCAGGACATATGGGAAGACAAACAGTTACAATCCAAAACTTAGATGTAGTAGCTGTTGACCTAGACAAAAACGTAATATTAGTAAAAGGTAGTGTTCCAGGAGTTAAAGGTGCTATCTTAAAAATAAAAATGAGCGTAAAAGCGTAAGGAAGGAGGAAGAAGTAAATGCCTAAAATAGACGTATATAATATAGAAGGAAAGAAAGTTAGCGAAGTAGAATTAAAAGAAGAAATATTTGGAATAGAACCAAATGAAGCTGTAGTACATAGCGTATTAGTTAACTTTTTAGCAAATCAAAGACAAGGTACACAAAATACAAAAACAAGAAGTGAAGTTCGTGGTGGTGGAAGAAAACCATGGAGACAAAAAGGAACAGGTAGAGCAAGACAAGGTTCTATAAGAGCTCCACAATGGATAAAAGGTGGTATAGCTTTAGGACCAAAACCACGTTCATACTACTACACAGTTAATAAGAAAGAAAGAAGACTTGCTGTTAAATCAGTATTAAGTTCAAAAGTATTAGAAAACGAATTAGTAGTTGTAGATTCTTTAGATATGAAAGAAATCAAAACTAAAGAAATGGTAAAAGTATTAAATAACTTAAAAGTAGAAGGTAAAACATTAATGTTATTACCAGAAAAGAACGAAAATGTTCAAAAATCTGCAAGAAACATTGAAGGAGTAAAAACTACATTAGTAAATACAATAAACGTATATGATTTATTAAAATACAAAAACTTAGTAATTACTCTAGACACTGTTAAAAAATTAGAGGAGGTGTACGCATAATGAGACCAGAAGATATAATAATAGCACCTGTTATAACAGAAAAAAGTAATGATGGTATGCAAGAAGGTAAATATACTTTCGAAGTAAACAAAAAAGCTACAAAAGTTGATATTGCAAACGCAGTAGAAAAACTATTTGAAGTAAAAGTATTAAAAGTAAATACAGTTACTGTAAAAGGTAAAGTAAAAAGAATGGGAAGATATGAAGGAAAAACATCAAGCTGGAAAAAAGCAATCGTAACAATCGATACAAACCCAGGAGAAAAAACATATCTTGCAAAAGGCGGAAAAGCTACAAAAATGACTAAGAAATACAAAGACAGTATAGACGAGTTCATGGGAGCTTAGATGTGCGTATTACATCCGCAATGAATAATGAAAAGTTATCGAGAAATAACTCGGAAAACAAAGAATATCTGTAAGTAGAGCAGGAAAAAATCTACTAAATAAAATTAAAAGGAGAGAAAAACAAAATGGGAATGAAACATTTTAGACCAACAACTCCATCACTAAGAAACATGACAGTTTCTACATTTGATGAAATAACAAAGAAAACTCCTGAAAAATCTTTATTAACAGTAAAAAAAGAAAAAGCAGGAAGAAACTCATATGGTAGAATAACTGTAAGACATCAAGGTGGAGGAAACAGACAAAAATATAGAATAATTGATTTTAAAAGAAACAAAGATGATATGGTAGCTACTGTAATAGGAATCGAATACGATCCAAATAGAAGTGCAAATATCGCATTAATAGAATATGAAGATGGAACAAAATCTTACATATTAGCACCAGTAGGTTTAACAGATGGAGATAAAGTAGTATCTGGACAAAAAGTAGATATAAAACCAGGTAACTGTATGCCAATCGAAAGCATACCAGTAGGTACATTAATCCACAACATCGAATTAAACCCAGGTCAAGGTGGAAAAATGGTTAGAGCAGCAGGTCAAGAAGCTCAATTAATGGCTAAAGAAGGAAAATATGCTCACGTAAGACTTCCATCAGGAGAAATGAGATTAGTTCTAGCTAGATGTAGAGCAACAATTGGAACAGTTGGAAACACAGATCATGAAAACGTAAAAATAGGTAAAGCAGGAAGAACAAGACATATGGGAATACGTCCAACAGTTAGAGGTTCTGTAATGAACCCAGTAGATCACCCACATGGTGGTGGTGAAGGTAGAGCTCCAGTAGGACACGCAGGACCAATGACACCTTGGGGTAAACCAGCTCTAGGATACAAGACAAGAAAGAAAAATAAACAATCAAACAAAATGATAGTTAAGAGAAGAAAATAGAATAAGTTAGAAATTAGAAGTCAGAAGTCAGAAGTCAAAAGTCAGAATATAGTAGATAATTAGAAGACACTGTATGGACAGTTAGTAACTGTCCTCACTTCGAAAAAAAACTACCTTAAAATCCGACCTCAGATATCCGACATCCGACATCAAATTTTCGACACACAACTTTTAAAATTAATCAAAAGGGAAAGGAGAAAATTAAAACATGTCAAGATCAAGCAAAAAAACTCCATTCGTTGCACCAGAATTAATGAAGAGAATTGAAGCAATGAACGAAACAGGAGCTAAAGAAGTATTAAAAACATGGTCAAGAGCTTCTACTATATACCCTCAAATGGTAGGACACACAATAGCTGTTCACGATGGTAGAAAACATGTACCTGTTTATATAACAGAAGAAATGATAGGTCATAAATTAGGAGAATTTGCTCCAACAAGAACCTTCAAAGGTCATGCAGGAGAAAAAACAACTAAAAAATAGAATAGAAGTTAGGTGTAGGGGCTTAATCGGTAAGGAATACCTAATAGGAATACCGAATTATGCCCGCTAAAATCTGACATCCGAAAAACAAGGAGGGAAAAAACGTGGAAAACCAAGAAGTTATAATACCAGAAGCAGTAGCAACACTTAAATATGCTAGAATATCATCAAGAAAAGTTAAAATAGTAGCAGATTTAATAAGAGGTAAAAATGTTGACGAAGCTTTAGCAACAGTTAAATTTACACCAAAAGCTGCATCTGAAATAATAGAAAAATTATTAAAATCAGCAATAGCAAATGCTGAAAACAACCACAATATGGCACACGAAAAATTATACGTAGCTGAAATATATGCAAACCAAGGTCCAACATTAAAAAGAATAAGACCAGCAGCAAAAGGTTCAGCAGTTAGAATTCGTAAAAGAACAAGCCATATAACAATAAAATTAAAGGAAAGAGAATAATAAAAGGAAAATACTAAAACAATTTAAACACTAAAAATGAAGTGTAAAAATGTAAAGTAATCCTTGACATTGAAAAAAGGAGGAAAATAAGACATGGGACAAAAAATGGATCCACATGGATTAAGAGTTGGTGTAATAAAAGACTGGGACTCAAAATGGTATGCAAATAAAAAAGATTTCGCAAACTACCTAGTAGAAGATCACAAAATCCGTGAATATGTTAAGAAAAAATTATATGTTAGTGGAATTTCAAAAATAGAAATTGAAAGAACTGCTAAATTTGTAAAAGTTAATGTTAACACTGCAAAACCAGGTTTAGTAATTGGTAAAGGTGGAAACTTAGCAGAAAACCTAAAAAATGAATTACAAAAAATGATAGGAAAAGAAGTAAACTTAAATATAGTTGAAGTTAAAGATGTTGACACAAATGCACAATTAGTTGCAGAAAACATCGCAGGACAACTAGAAAGAAGAATTTCATTCAGAAGAGCTATGAAACAATGTATGCAAAAAACTATGAAAGCAGGTGCTTTAGGAATTAAAACTGCAGTATCTGGAAGATTAGGTGGAGCAGACATGGCTAGAACTGAATTCTACAAAGAAGGTACAATACCACTTCAAACTTTAAGAGCTGATATTGATTATGGATTTGCAGAAGCAGATACAACATATGGAAAAATCGGTGTAAAAGTTTGGATATATAAAGGAGAAGTTCTTCCAGCTAAGAAACAAGTGGAAGGAGGAGACAAATAATGCCATTAATGCCAAAAAGAACAAAATATAGAAAACAACAAAAAGGTAGAAACAGAGGAAAAGCAACAAGAGGAAACTTCGTATCAGATGGTGAATACGGAATACAAGCATTAGAAGCAGGTTTAATTACAACAAACCAAATAGAATCAGCCCGTGTTGCTATGACTCGTTATATAAAAAGAGGTGGAAAAGTTTGGATAAAATTATTTCCAGACAAACCAATAACAAAAAAACCAGCTGAAACTCGTATGGGTAAAGGTAAAGGAGCCGTAGAATACTGGGTAGCAGCTGTAAAACCAGGTAGAGTAATGTTCGAAATAGCAGGAGTACCAGAGGAAACTGCAAGAGAAGCACTAAGACTTGCTTCAATGAAACTATCTGTAAAAACTAAGTTTGTAAAAAAAGAAACTGAAGTAGGTGGTGAATAAGATGAAGATGAATAAAATAAAAGAAATGTCTTCACCAGAACTAGAAAAAGAATTAGGAGAATTAAAATCAGAGCTATTCAAATTAAGATTTAGTTTAGCAACAAACGGATTAGATAATCCTATGAAAATAAAAGAAGTTAAGAAAGACATTGCAAGAATAAATACAATATTAACACAAAGAAAATTAGCAGAAAACAAATAGAATTAACACATAGAAGTTGTAATTAATTATAGGATATTAACTTTTTAGGGACGACTAGTAGTCGACCATGCGCCAAAGAAAGTTACCCTAGAATAAAAAACGACATCTGATAATACAAAGAAAGGAGATTCATAAATCATGGAAGAAAGAAATCTTCGTAAAACTTATACAGGAATTGTTAAATCAAATAAAATGGATAAAACAATAGTTGTAGCAGTAGAAACAAGTGAGAAAAACAAAACATATGGAAAAATTCAAAAAAGAACATATACATTAAAAGCTCATGACGAAAACAATGAATGTGGAATCGGTGATAAAGTAGAAGTAATGGAAACAAGACCTTTATCAAAAGATAAAAGATTCAGACTTGTAAAAATAGTAGAAAAGGCAGTAATTAAATAGAAGACGGAGGACGGAAGCCAGAAGTCAGAAAGATAGAATACTCAATAAATACAAAAATTAATTAAATATAGAAAAAGAAAAGGAGGCCAGCTAAAAATGGTACAACAACAAACTATATTAAAAGTAGCCGACAATACTGGTGCAAAAGAAATAATGTGCATTAGATGTTTAGGTGGTTCATATAGAAAATATGCTAGAGTTGGTGACGTTATAGTTGCTTCTGTTAAATCAGCAACACCAGGTGGAGTTGTAAAAAAAGGTGATGTTGTAAAAGCAGTAGTAGTAAGAACAAAGAAACCAATAAGAAGAGCAGATGGATCATATGTAAGATTTGATGAAAATGCAGCAGTTATAATAAAAGAAGACAAAAACCCAAAAGGAACTCGTATATTTGGGCCTGTTGCAAGAGAATTAAGAGATAAAGATTATATGAAAATATTATCATTAGCTCCAGAGGTACTTTAATTAAGAAGTCAGAAATTAGAAGTCAGAATTGTAGGGGCTTAATCGGTAAGGAATACCAATGAGAAATATCGAATTACGCCCAGAAGGTAGTAAAAAATACATGATAAGTGCGATTATCAATTGTACACACTTTAAATTAACTACTTTAAGGTCTGACATCAAAAATCAGATTTCCAACATCTGAATTCCAAAATGTGAGGTGAAAAATAAAAATGAAAATAAGAAAAGGTGACAATGTTAAAGTTTTATCAGGAAATGATAAAGGAAAAACAGGAGAAGTTTTAGAAGTAATACCAAAAACAGAAAAAATAATAGTAAAAGGTATTAATATAAGAAAAAAACATGTTAAACCAAGAAAACAAGGAGAAGAAGGCGGAATAATACCAGTAGAATGCGCTATTCACTCAAGCAAAGTAAACGTAGTTTGCCCAAAATGCGGAAAAGCTACAAGAATTGGTTATGAAATAGAAAAAGATCAAAAAGTACGTGTTTGTAAAAAATGCAACGCTAAATTAAAATAGAAAAGGAGGAACATATAGACCATGGAAACATTAAAAGAACAATACATAAACGAAGTAGTTCCAGCAATGATGAAAAAGTTTAACTATAAATCAGTAATGGAAGTTCCAAAATTAGAGAAAATAGTTTTAAACGTTGGTTTAGGAGATATAAAAGATAATCCAAAATCATTAGAAAATGCTATGAACGATATAAAATTAATTACAGGTCAATCACCTATCATAACAAAAGCAAAAAAAGCTATAGCTGCTTTTAAAATAAGAGAAGGTGTAAATATGGGATGTAAAGTTACATTAAGAAGTGGAAAAATGTATGATTTCGCATATAAACTATTTAATGTAGCACTTCCAAGAGTTAGAGATTTTAGAGGAGTATCAAAAAATTCATTTGATGGTAGAGGAAATTACTCTATGGGAATCAAAGAACAATTAATCTTCCCTGAAATAGAATATGACAAAGTAGATAAAGTAAGAGGTATGGATATAATCTTCGTTACAACAGCAAAAACAGACGAAGAAGCAAGAGAATTACTAACATTATTAGGAATGCCTTTTAAAAATTAGAAATTAGGTGTCAGAGGTTAGAAGAAAAATTGTAGGGGCTTAATCGGTAAGGAATACATAAGAGAATTTACCAAATTACGCCCGAAAAAATCACAATACAACATTTGACATCTAGTAAAAGAAAGGAGAAAGCCAATGGCTAAGAAATCTTTAAAAGTAAAACAACAAAGAGAGCAAAAATATAAGACAAGAGAATACAATAGATGTAAAATTTGTGGAAGACCACATGCTTATATTAGAAAATTCGGTATATGCCGTGTATGCTTTAGAGAATTAGCACATAAAGGTGAAATACCAGGAGTTAAAAAAGCAAGTTGGTAGAACAGAAGTCAGAGGTCAGAGGTCAGAAGTTAGAATAGAGTATATAATTAAAAAGAAATGTAGGGGCAACTATTAGTTGTCTGCATTCCGAAGAATTTACCCTATATTCCGACATACGACATCCGATATCAGACATCTGGTGAAGAAGGAGGGAAAAAAGTTAATGAACACAACTGATCCAATAGCAGATATGCTAACAAGAATAAGAAATGCAAACAGTGCAAAACATAAAACAGTTGATATCCCAGCATCAAATATGAAAAAAGCGATAGCTAAAATATTATTTGAAGAAGGATATATAAAATCATTTGAAGAAATAAAAGATGATACTCAAGGAGTTATCAGAATAACAATAAAATATGATGAAAAAGGTGCTAGAGTAATCGATGGAATAAAAAGAATTAGCAAACCAGGATTAAGAGTATATGCATCTAAAGACGAATTACCACAAGTACTAAACGGATTAGGAATTGCTTTAATATCTACATCAAAAGGAATAAAAACAGATAAACAAGCAAGAGCTGAAGGTTTAGGTGGAGAAGTCCTAGCATACGTATGGTAATTAGCGAAAAAAGGAGGGAAAACTAAAATGTCAAGAATAGGAAACAAACCTATTACTGTGCCAGAAGGTGTAGAAGTAAAATTAGACGGTATGCACTTAACAGTAAAAGGACCTAAAGGAACATTAGAAAGAGAAATTCATAAAAACATGAATGTTTCAATAGATGGTAATACTATTACAGTAACAAGACCAAATGATGAAGCAGAAAATAGAAGTTTACATGGATTAACAAGAACATTAATACATAACATGATAGAAGGTGTTCTAAATGAATACAAAAAAGAATTACAAATAGTTGGTGTTGGATATAGAGCACAATTACAAGGAAAAAAATTAGTAATGAATTTAGGATATTCTCATCCAGTAGAAATGGATGCTCCAGAAGGAATTACATTTGAAGTTCCAAATGCAAACACAATTATAGTAAGAGGAATAGATAAAGAAACAGTTGGTCAAACAGCAGCAGTTGTAAGAACAAAAAGACCACCAGAAGTTTACCATGGAAAAGGTATTAAATATTCTGATGAACATATTAGAAGAAAAGAAGGTAAAGCTGGTAAAAAATAAAAGTTGCCAAGAAAGGAGTAAAAAATGATTACTAAAATAGATAGAAAGCTTACAAGAGAAAGAAGACATATCAGAGTTCGTAGAAAAATAAGCGGAACAACAGAATGTCCAAGACTATGTGTATATAGAAGCAATAAAAACTTATTTGTGCAAATAGTAGATGATGTTAAGCAAACTACATTAGTAAGTGCATCAACACTTGATAAAGAAGTAAAAACAAAGCATGCAAATAAAGAAGCTGCAAAAGAAGTAGGAGCTTTAATTGCAAAAAGAGCTTTAGAAAAAAATATAAAAAATGTTGTTTACGACAGAGGTGGATACGTATACCACGGTGTAGTAAAAGAACTAGCAGAAGCAGCAAGAGAAGCAGGATTAGAATTCTAAAAAGAAGTCAGAAGGCAGAAGATTGAAAGACTTTGAACTAAAATAGAAATTGAAAGACAGAAGTCAGAAGTCAGAATTCAGAATAAAGTGATTTTTTCGAAGGAATTACTTTATATTCCGACATCCGATTTCCGACATCTGACATCTCAACAGAAAAGGAGGAAAATAAAAGTGCAAACAGAAAATACATCTGAATTAAAAGAAAAAGTAGTTGCTATTAACAGAGTTGCAAAAGTTGTTAAAGGTGGTAGAACATTCAGATTTAGTGCAGTTGTTGTAGTTGGAGATGGAGCTGGACATATTGGTGTAGGCAATGGAAAAGCAGCAGAAGTTCCAGATGCAATCAAAAAAGCAATTGAAGAAGCTAAAAAGAACTTAATAGAAGTTCCAGTAGTAGGAACAACAATACCACACGAATATCTTGGAAAATTTGGCAGTGCTACAGTAATGCTAAAACCAGCAGCAGAAGGTACTGGAGTTATAGCAGGTGGTAGCGTTAGACCAGTTCTAGAACTTGCAGGATACAAAGATATCCGTACAAAAGTATTAGGAACAAACAATCCAAGAAACGTAGTATATGCTACAATAGAAGGATTAAAGAAAATGCAAACAATAGAACAAGTAGCTAAAAAAAGAGGAAAGAAAGTAGAAGAAATATTATAAAACAAGGAGGTGTAATCTCGCCATGAAATTAGACGAATTAAAACCAGCACAAAAAACAGAAAGCAAAAAAAGAGTAGGACGTGGAATAGGTTCAGGTCTAGGAAAAACATCTGGTAGAGGTCATAAAGGACAAAAAGCAAGATCAGGTGGAGGCGTTAGACGTGGATTTGAAGGTGGTCAAACACCATTATATAGAAGATTACCAAAAAGAGGATTTACAAACATACACGCTAAAAACTATACAGAAGTAACTTTAACAATGCTAAACAAAGCAACAACTGAAGAAGTTACAGCTGAAAGCTTAATAGCAGATGGAATCATTTCAAAAGCAAATGATGGAATAGTAATCCTTGCAACAGGTACTTTAGATAAAAAATTAACTGTTAAAGCTGTAAGATTCACTAAAAAAGCTAAAGAAACAATCGAAGCTTTAGGTGGAAAGACAGAGGTGATTTAGTTGTTTAAAACATTAAAAAATGCTTTAAAAACACCAGATGTTAGAAAGAAATTAATGTATACATTAATACTAATAGTAGTGTTTAGATTAGGATGTTACATAACTGTACCTGGAGTAGATACATTCCAGTTAGCAGAAGCTTTTAATAGCCAAGGAATCACATCATTAATAGACATGATTTCAGGAGGAGCATTCTCAAGACTATCAATATTTGCAATGTCAATTAGCCCATATATTACAGCATCAATCGTAATTCAATTATTAGGAATGGTAATTCCAGCATTAGAAAGATTAACTAAAGAAGGTGGAGAAGAAGGAAGAGCAAAAATAAATAAATACACAAAAATGCTTACAATAGTATTAGCACTTATTGAAGGATTAGGAATTTATTTATCATATCGTTCTTCAGGAATATTTAAGGGTACTGGTTTCTGGACAGGAGCCACAGTAGTTATTTCACTAATGGCAGGAACAGCAATATTAATGTGGCTTGGAGATGAAATTACAAATAAAGGAATTGGTAATGGTATATCAATGCTTATATTTGTAGGTATAGTATCAGGCTTACCAAGTGCTGTAACAACGATATGGAAATTAATATTTACAGGAGCAGGTTTCTCTACAACAGGTTTATTAACTGCTATAGGAATTATAATAGGATCAATTCTATTAGTAGCAGGTGTTGTATTTGTACAACAAGCTGAACGTAGAGTACCAGTACAATATTCAAAAAGAGTTGTAGGAAGAAAAATGGTAGGAGCACAAAATACACATATACCATTAAAACTTGTAATGGCAGGTGTAATGCCAGTAATCTTTGCAAGTAGCTTTATGACTTTCCCAGCAATGATTATTCAAATGTTTGTTAAAGATATAGCAACAAAAACAGGTTTCTGGGCAGGAGTTTATAAATTTTCAATAGCAACATCAACATCAAATGTTGCAGTTGGATATTCAATAGCAAATGCAATAGTATATTTAGTATTAATATTAGGATTCACATATTTCTATACTTATGCAACATTTAATCCAGCAGAAGTATCAAATAATATCAAGAAAAATGGTGGGTTCGTACCAGGAATAAGAGCAGGAAGACCAACAACAGAATATTTATCATCAATAATATCAAAATTAACATTATTTGGTGGACTATTCTTATCAGTAATAGCAGTTATCCCAATGTTATTAAGGTTTACAACATTAAACCTAGCATTTGGTGGTACATCAATATTAATCGTAGTTGGTGTAGCACTAGAAACAGTACAACAATTAGAATCACAATTAGTAATGAGACATTACAAAGGATTTTTAGAATAGAATATAAAAAAATGGATGCATGTGCATCCATTTTTTTGCTTAAATTATTTTTGATTAATACAATAATATATCCAATATGTTCGGCTATAAAATTCAATTCAAAAAATTAATGCAACAAAATATGTAAAAAAATAGACACATATAAAAACCTAATATATAATGTTAAGTGCGAACAAAACATTAGGAGGTTAATATATATGTGTCGAACTAAT
>CATLDI010000043.1 GCA_949902805.1 uncultured Clostridiaceae bacterium | reverse complement strand
GACGCGCCAAAAACTTTCCTTTTTAAAATTAAAGTTCAAAAATATACTAAAAAATAAAAGGAAAGTTTTTGGCGCGTCCCAAATCTTTCCAAATCTTTCTCTTGAAATCTTTCCTTTTATTTCTTCCTCTTTATTATTCTAAATCATGCCTTGAAAGTATTGCAGCTGGTGTTTTCTTTAGTATTCTAAATAATGGTAGTAGGCCTACTATTATATTGAATGTATATACTAATATTATGCTTAGTAATATTATCCAAAAATTTATTACGAACATACTTCCCAAGTATTTTATTTGGGTTATGCAGCTTAGTATATAGCTCATGAATAGTATTCCTGCTAGGCTAACTGTTGATGTTATTGCTATGGCCTCCCCTATAAACATTTTATATATATCACTTTTCTTTACTCCTATTGCTCTTAATATTCCTACTTCTTTTATTCTTGAAAGGAATGATGACCTCATCATCAAAAATATTTCTACAAGTGATATTGCAAGTATTATTCCAGCAAATATAATTGCACTTTTTCTTGAAGAGCTTCTTTCTTTTAAATAATTTTCTTTATCATTTTCGTATGTATTTTCTACATATAACTTATAGTCTTTATCAAATTTTTCTGATACTTCTCTATTGTCTTTTGCATATATAACTAAATTTTGGCTATTTTGTATTAGTTTATATTTTGCTGTATTTGCATTTACTAAATATGCATTTAATTGTGTAGTGCTATCATAATAGCCTACTACTGTAAGTTCTTTTTCATTTACTTTTGTTTTTATTTTTTTGTTCAATTTCATATTATATTGATTACTTATATTTACAATTACTTCATAATCATTTTCTGGAAACCTTCCTTTTTTTAGGGTTATTTCATCTTTTTTTAATTCATAATTTAATATGTTTGAATCTGTTTCATTTTCATTTACTTGCTGTGTCATTACTATTCCCATACTGTTTCCTGAACTTGTAGAATTTGCAAGTATGTTTATGAAGTTACTTTCATACGCATATATTGATGGGCTATTTTTGTTTGTAACACCTACTATTTTAAATGGTTTCATATTTTTTACTGATACTTCTTTTCCTAGAAGCTCTGATCCACTTTTTATTCCAGCATGTGCTGCTAATGTACTTGCGTATAGCATTCTATCTATTATCATTTCATCTATTACTAGTTCATATTCATTTTCTGGCATTCTTCCTTGTATTATATCTTCTTTGTTAAGCATATTAGTACTTGAAAGAGAACCTGAAATTTCTGCATTCATTTTACTAGTTTGATAATAGTCGTCATTTTTTATTTCAAATGATACATTGCTATTTCCTGGCATTATATAATTTACATTTTCATCTTGTTCATATTTCAAATATTCTTCTACTTTTAGGCTTGGAAGCTTTACTTCTAAATAGCTTTTGTTTCTACTTATAAAGTCTTTATCTTCTACTTTTAGCGTTCCTGCAATATTGCTAATTGCATATACTATAAACATTGCTGATACGAAAAAGCCTATTAATAAAAGTTTTTTTAGTATTGAATAATTTAATATCTTTTTCAAACCATTAATTATAGATTTTGGAAGGTTATATATTGAGCTATATCTTGGTTTTATATTTTTTTGTATTACTTTGCTTATATCGTAATTGTATTCTTGGTATATTGTTTTATCTATCTTTTTGTAATGGTCATTTACAAATTCGATGCTTGAGGTGTCATCTATTACTTCTACTTTTTTATCTGCTGATTTAATATATATGTTTCCATTTTTTATTACTATTTGTAAGTCTAAATTATCTTTTTCTTCTCCATATACCTGTAAATTTATATTATCTTTATTTATATTTTCGTT
Organism: uncultured Clostridiaceae bacterium; assembly: GCA_949902805.1. Taxonomy (GTDB): domain Bacteria; phylum Bacillota; class Clostridia; order TANB77; family CAG-508; genus UMGS1663. Next base: position 11,078 of record CATLDI010000043.1, on the reverse strand, counting down.
TTTTTCAAAATCTTTTAAGTAAATTTTATTATCAATTCTATAATCTAAATCTTTGCTATCAGTATTTTCATAGTCTTTTACTACTTTTCCATCTGTTATTTCTATAATTCTTGAGGCATAGAATTTTGCAAGTTCTAACTCATGTGTTACAAGTATTACTAGTCTATCTTTTGAAATAGCTTTTATTATATTCATTATTTCTAAAGAATTTTGACTGTCTAAGTTTCCTGTTGGTTCATCTGCTATTACTATATTAGGATTTTTTACAATTGCTCTTGCTATACCAACCCTTTGCCTTTCCCCTCCTGATAACATGCTTGCTAACCTGTTTCTGTAACGGTACATATTAACGCAATTTAATACATATTCTACTCTTGCTTTTATTTCTTTTTTATCTTTTATTCCTAGCATTTTTAAGGTTATAGCAACATTTTCAAATACTGTCATGTTATCTATTAATTTATAATCTTGGAATATATATCCTATATTTAAGTTTCTTATTTTGTCGATTTTTTGGCTAGTTCTTTTAGTTATTTTTTCTCCATTTATATATATTTTACCTTTATCGACTTTATCTAGCCCACCTATAGCATTTAATAATGTCGTTTTACCGCTTCCCGAATGTCCTAACAATGCTACCAAGCCATTTTCTGCAAATTCAAGTGAAGTGTTATTTATGACATGTATTTCGTTTTTCTTGCGCTTATTAAAATATTTATTTACATTTTCTATTTTTATCATATCTTTCTCCTCTTAGTGAGATTTTTGGGACGCACCCCAAAATCTCACTTTTTCTTTCTTGAGATTTTGTGGTACGTCCCAAAAATCTCATTTGTTCTTTCTTTGAGATTTTCGGGTGCGTCCCAAAAATCTCACACTTCTTCGTTATATGTTTTTATTGCGGATTTCTTAAATATTTTCTTTGCAAATCTTCTTGATATTAGTTGTGACATTATAATTAGGATTATGTACATAAAGATATATTCTCTTAAACTTAAATACTCTAGTAGTTTTTTTATAAATTCTATATTCAATATTTCAAATTTATTTATAAGTATAAATATTATAAAACTACAGTATGCAATACTTGAATTTATGAATAGTTCTATATCTAATATTCTTTTTACATTCTTATTTGTAGCACCAAGCATTCTCAGTGTTGTAAAATATACATTTCTTGATTTTAGTATTATTCTTATAATAAAGTATGATATAAAGAACAATGCTAATATTAATATAACTGTTACTACTAATTTGAATATTTTTATTATTTGAAGCATCTCTTTTCCTTCATTAACTTTAAATTCTTTTACTGGTCTTGCTGATAAACCTAACTCTTTTAAGCTTTCTACTGTTTCTTCTAAATCTCTTTCATTATTTACATATACAGAAGATTGGTATGATGGCTTGTTAAATAAGCTTTTATAGTCTTCTTCATTTATAAATACTGCTCCATTATTTTGGTCATAGTTTTTATATCCTGTTACTCGTGTAAATGAATTTTTTGTATATGTATTTGCTACTTTTAAATTAAGTTCATCTTTGTAATAAATGTTTTCTATTTCTATTTTTAAGTCTTTATTTCTTGCTCTATAATCTGTAAATAAACCATTTGCATCATTACTTACAATTGCTGTACCTGAAGCTACTTTATTACTTGGCATTACTCTAAAATAAGGGTTTCCGCATTTGTGATTCATAATATTTATTTGCAAATAGACTTCTTACTGTACTATAATATAAATTTAGTTCTTCTCTATATTTGTTCAAATATTCATTTGTTACGTAAAATGTAGTACTTTGTCCATAACTAAACATATCATTTTGTTTATACAGTTCTACACCTACTACTATAAACTTTTCATCTTCTACATGATAATTTTCATAATCACTTCTAATTATAAATTCTTTATTTAAAATTTCTTCTGTACCACTTCTTACATAATAATAGTCGTCTGGAATTTTAACTACTATTTCATTTTCATTTTCTGGCATTCTACCAACTGTTAGCTCTCCATTATAAAAGCTAGTTTCTTTTATATCTCCATATAAATGAATTTCTAATTCTGGATTACCTATACTAATACTACTATCTAAGGTTATATCATCTTTTACTGCATATTTAACTGTTTCTAGTTTTTCAATTTTATCGTAATCTTCTCCGTGTAAATGCTGTTTTATCTTTCTTTTTTATTATAATCCTTTCTTCTGATAAATCTCTAAAAAATACATTATATCCTGCTTTATTTGCTTCATATTCTGTTTGCCTAAAGCTTGCATATTCGCTAAGTAAAGCTACTGTTATAAATAGAAATACCGCAAATAATAGTAGAAATTTTGGCACAATATTAAAGGTATTTCTTATTCCTAGTCTATATTTATTTGCTGTTGTTATTTTTGTATATTTACTTTCTTCTACTTTTTCTGGGATATCTACTTTTCTAATTTCTTTATTTTCTATTATTCTTCCATCATGCATTTTTATAATTCTTGTTGCGTATTCTTCTACTTGTTCTATATTATGTGTTACTACTATTACTAACCTATCTTTAGCAACTTTTTTTAGAAGCTCTATTACATCTTTAGAAGAAGCTGAGTCCAAGTTTCCTGTTGGCTCGTCTGCTACTATTATTGGTGTTTCTTTTATCATAGCTCTTGCAATTGCTACCCTTTGTTTTTGCCCCCCTGAAAGTTTTGATACTTTTGTGTTTTTGAATTCTGTAAGCCCTACCTTTTCTATCATATCTAATACTTTTTGTTTTACTTGACTCTTCTTATATCCATTTAATAGCAATACAAGTTCAACATTTTGGTATACTGTATAACTATTTACTAAGTTAAAACTTTGGAATATATTTGCTATATATTTTCTTCTATAATCTTCAAAATCTCTTTCAGTATAATGGCTAGTTTCCTCTCCATTTATATACATTTCTCCTTCTTCGTAGCTATCTAATCCTGAAAGAACATTTAAAAGTGTGCTTTTTCCACTACCTGATTCACCAGTAATTACAACAAATTCGCCCATTTTTAGTTCTAAGTTTATTTTAGTAAAGCCTGTTGCTATAAGGCCTTTATTGTAGTAAAACTTTGATACATCTTTTAATTTTAACATTTATTTATCCCCTTTCGCTTTTTAGAATTATATCACAAGCGTTTTTTATTTAGTAGCATTTTCAAGGAATTAATTAAAATTTAATAATTGATTGTTTACAATATTAAAATCTTAATTTCAATAATTTTATTAGTTATAGATGTTCTAAACATTTTTTTGCTTTTCTATATAAACAAAATAGATATCAGTTTTGTTTATTTTTTATCTTAGTTTTATGTTGATATAGATACATAAAATTTTTGAGTTACTTGTAAACAGAATTGTTAAGGAGGTAGAAAAATGTTAATTATTGTCACTGCAATATTAGGAGCTTTATTACTTGGTCTTTACATTTTAGAGGGAAATTCAGTAGATGGAATAAGTATTGAATCTGAAAATTCTTTTTGGTACCAATTGTACAAAGAAGAACTTGACGCAAGGCTTAAGCAAGTTAGAGAATCTGACAAAGTATCACATAATGATATATTTAAAGTATATGATACAGTGGAACAAAAAGCTAGAAAAAGTTATCGGAACTTAAAATTAATTTTTGCATTTTGTTGTATTCCTATATTTGCATTTATGATGTTTGGTACTTATGAAGAAGTTAATGTCACTAAATATGAATTACTTGAAATTCAAGATGATAATATTTTAGAAGGCTTATCAAACGACATTCCATATTACCTGTGTGAATATGGAAATGAAGAAAATTCGTACATGTTTTATTATAAAGGTGAATATGGCCCTGAGCAAAAGGAAATTTTTGCTTCAAACATAATTCAATATGAAAATATTGATTGTGCTCCATGTGTAATTGAAGAAAAAAGAATAAAAAAGTTAAGATGCGATTTATTACAAAAAATCTTATTTTTTGATTTTTCAGAAGCAGAAACTTTAGAAACAAACTACAAATTTTATATTTTAGATGAAAATATTATAAAAACTTATAATTAAGATATTCGTAAGAGGTTCAACAAAAAATTTTTTTTGATAATAATAATATGATTACTTTTACAAATTAAAATTAAAGTTTGTTTTTGAATATAAAAAATCTCGAGCTATAATATAGCTTGAGATTTTTTATATTTCTATTTGGTATCAAAAACTTGGATTCCTAAGCAGTCGCCATCAACAAAATAATCATCAATTTTGTTTTTTCTTTTTAATCTTTGAATAAATTTGTAACATTCTTTGCTTATTCTTACTTTACTTTCCAATCCCATTGTCTCTCCAAATATATAATTTTCAAAAAGAATGTGGTCGTCATATACTTTTGTCTTGTCTATATCATAGTTGGATAACTCTACTAACATTTCTCTAAATAAAAACTGGGCCATAGCTTTTTCATCATTAACGTAAACTGAATAATCATGATTTAATTTTCTTATTTTCTCTTGTGCCCATGTTAGTTTTTCTCCCTTTTTACATTTAGGAATAGTAAGTACAATATCTGTACCATTTAATGAATTCTTTACTGTAAAACCTAAACTTTTAATAACTTTAATAATAAAATCTTTTGAAACATCATTTGGCCATTCCTTATTACAATAATACAATTTAATAGGTATAGGTCTAAGTTTCTTTTTTCCTTCTATTGCTCTCCATGGTTTGTTCCCATATCCAAAAGTTTTATTCAACCAATACTCCAAAATCTGTTTTACTACTTCTTCTCTTCTTTGTATTCTCTCTTTTTCTCCTTCATTTTCTTTTTTCTGTCTTACATTGTTACAGTGTTCCCGAAGATAAGTTATTTCTTTTTTTGTTTTCATGTTTTACCCTCCTAATTAGTTTGGTTAATTGCTACTATTATTACATTGCATATTATATATCAATTATTATACATATGTCAATTATTATACATATTTCAATTTTTCTTCTATTTCTAAAATATTAGTAAACACTAAATTAGTATATCCTTTTCTTACTAGGGATAATATTTTATTTGCCTTTACTTCGATTTCTTTTTGTAATGTATATGTAATTTCCACTGGCTTATTTTTATTAGTATATTGCTTTTCTATATATTGTTCTGTTACTGGAAACATATTTTGTATAAGAAATACATTTTGCTTTCCTTTTACTTTTCCAAAAACAATAGTATCAACTTTTTTATATCTTTTTAGTTTATTAATATATATTTTTTGATATTTTTCTACTTTAGAGCTAACTGGTATAAACCACATAATCTTATCTTCCTTATTTTCTTTGAAGCAATAATAACATGGTCGTTTATTACCATTTTCTTTATTATTTAGTAGTTTTATATCTTTTAATTCTTAAAAAAAACTTTCTTTTATAAAATAGAAATATCTTTGTTTGACTTTCATATTTTCCTCCTTAAAAAAATAAAAGGAACTACTTTTAAAGTAGCCCCTATAAAAATTTACTCATCTACGCACTTATTTATCGCAAGTAGAGTTGCGAAATACATTTATCAAAATAACTATTGTTATTTATTATAGTATATTCATTATACTTTATGTCATTCTGGTTTGTCAACTAAATTTTTCAAATTAATATAAAAACTTTTCTTTCATTTTTTACATTCTTCGATATTTCTATATTTTAAAGTGCATCGCTTACAAGCGCTTAAGTAATTCTTTTTTCATTTTTAATATTTATAGAAATATATATTAACAAAACTGTGCCTCCCCTCATAATATATAAAAAAACGAAGGGAGTTTATTTTTTTATGGATTATGAAATTATGATGAATGGAACAGTTAGAATTGGGCAACATGCACCTGATTTTGAGGCTACTTCTACTATGGGGAATATATGTTTAAATGATTATAAAGGTAAGTGGGTTGTTTTATTTTCTCACCCTGGTGACTTTACCCCAGTATGTACTACTGAGATGATAGCTTTTAGTAAAGCAAATACATATTTTGAAAGACTTAATACTTGTTTAATTGGGCTTAGTGTAGATAGTAACCCTTCTCATTTGGCTTGGGTTTATGATATTTATTGTAAAACTGGTGTTATAGTACCTTTTCCTATAATTGCTGATAGAAATGGTGCTATTGCTAGAAAATATGGTATGATATCTAATGATGTTAGCTCTACTGAAACTGTTAGAAATGTGTTTATTATTGATGATAATGGTATTGTAAGACTTATATTGGTTTATCCACTAAATATAGGTAGATGTATTCCTGAAATTTTAAGATGTATTGAGGCTCTTCAAACTTCTGATGAGAGTAACCGGTTCTACTCCTGCTAACTGGGTACCTTGTGAACCTATTATTGTTTCGCCTCCTAGTACTTTCGCAACACTTCAAAAAAGGAATGAGGAAATTGCTAAAAATAGGAATGGAATGAGTTGGTATTTGTCTTTTAAGAATCCTGATAAGTGTATTAGTGCAGATATGGAGCAGGGTTGTAGGAAGTTGGATGATGGAAAAAATAAATAATTTTAATTATAAAGCCACTTAATTTGTGGTTTTATTTTTTGACATAAAAACTCCTTTTGAAAAAAGTAAGAGCATAGTTTAATAATAAACTATGCCCCTATTAAATTTCCCAACTTAAATCGGTATGGGTTCACCTGAACTTTAGTATATTTATTGTATAATATATTATGTGAAATATCAATTGATTTTGTTATTTGTTTTTGAAAAGTTTTTTACATTTTTCGACTTATATTTCTGCTTTTTCTTTTAAGCCTTTTTTATATCCTAGCTTATATACTATTTGATATGTAGAGTAAAATAATATTCCTATTATTCCTCCTGCCGTGTCAATTATAACATCTAATAACTGACCTGTTCTTCCTGCTACAAAAGTTTGGTGGTATTCATCAGTTCCTGCGAATATAATACATATTATTAATGCTATTATTACTGACAAAAAGTATTTTTTATGTTCTAATATAATATTCATTAGTATCATAATAAAAAATGTTAAAACGAAGTAGACTGTAGCATGTATAACTTTTCTCATTGGTGCATTAATCAGCTGAGATACTCTTTCTATTTTTTGTTCATTTGGATGTGATGAGGTTATTCCATAATCGTTTGTAATTTCTAATGCATCTTCTATGAATATACTTATAATGTCTGTACTTTTACCATTTGAGTTGTTGGAATTCATACTAGACAGTTTGTATATACACAACATCCATGTTATTGCTATTAATAATATGATTATTATTTTTAGTGTTTTTTTCGTATGTGTCACTCCCTTTGCTCGTTTATAAATTTTCTTTTACACAATTTAAAGCTTCTAGTATTACCTTGTCCATATCAAAATATTTGTATTGACCTAGTCTTCCTCCAAATATTACTTTATTATCATTTTTTGCAAGTTCTGCATATTTTTCGTACAAACTATTATTTTTATCATTATTTATTGAATAATATGGTTCTTTTCCTAATGTCCATTTATCTGGATATTCTCTTGTTATTACTGTTTTTGGTGATGTTTGGTCAAATTCGAAATGTTTGTGTTCTATTATTCTTGTATATGGAACTTCATATTCTGTGTAGTTTACAACTGCATTTCCTTGGTAATTTTGTTCTTCTAATATTTCTGTTTCGAACCTTAAACTTCTATATTCTAGCTCTCCATATATATAATTATAATATTGGTCTATTGGACCTGTAAATATTATTTTATCTGCTATATTTTCTAGTTCTTCCCTGTTTTCAAAAAAGTCACAGTTTAGTTTTACTTCTATACCTTCAAGCATTTTTTCTATAATTTGTGTGTAACCTCCTATTGGAATACCTTGGTAGATATCGTTAAAGTAATTATTATCATATATAAAACGAACTGGTAACCTTTTTATTATGAAACTTGGTAGTTCTGTTGCCTTTTGTCCCCATTGCTTTTCAGTATAACCTTTTACTAATTTTTCATATATTGTTTTTCCTACTAAGCTAATTGCTTGTTCTTCTAAGTTTTTAGGTTCTACTATTCCCGCTTCTTTTTTCTCTTCTTCTATTTTTGCCCCAGCTTCTTTTGGAGTTACTACTCCCCATAGTTTATTGAATGTATTCATGTTAAATGGCATATTGTATAGTTCTTCTTTATAGCGTGCTACTGGTGAGTTTGTGTAGCGATTGAATTCAGTAAATTGATTTATATATTCCCATACTTCTTTATTGCTTGTGTGGAATATGTGTGCACCATATTTATGTACGTTTATTCCTTCTATGTTTTCTGTGTAGATGTTTCCCGCTATGTGTGGTCGCTTGTCTATTACTAAGCATTTCTTTCCTTTTTTATTTGCCTCATAGGCAAATATTGATCCGAATAGGCCTGAGCCTACTATTAAATAATCATAATTTTTCATATTAATTTTCCTCACTATTTACTTTTATATTTTTTATATGCATAATGATTCTTTATTTTTCTTTGTTTATTATCTTGTTTTCAATATTTCAATTGTACTTTTTATTCCTTTTTTCATATTATATAAAGGTTTCCACCCTAAGTCTTCTAGTTTTGTAGCATCTAATATGGATTTTTCTACTACATTATATCCTTGGCGTTCTATTTCACTAGGTATATTTAGTATAACTTTTCTTCCTACACTATTAGCTATTAATTCTGCCATTAATTTGATGGTAATATTAGAATCTTTATTGGCAATATTATATGCATTTGCATTTTTTCCTTTTGCCAAGGCCGTTAATATTCCTGTAGCACAATCTACTACATAGCAGTATGACCTATATTGCTTTCCCTCACTTTTCATTATTATATCTTCATTATTTAATGCATTTCTTATAAATTGTGCCATTACTCTGCTATCTTTATCAGTTATTGTTGGTCCATATATATGGCATGGTCTTACAATAACAGTTTCTATACTATATTGCTTAGAATAGCATGCACACATTGTTTCAGATGATATCTTACCAATAGGATAGCAAGATCTAAATGCTAAGTTATCTATGTATCCTCTATATTCTTCGGTAAATGCTTCTATTTTTCCGTCATCTTTTCCATATATTTCGCCTGATGAAACATACAATAATTTTTTTACATTATTTTTTATTCCATATTCTAATAGATTTTTCGTTCCTATAACATTTCCAATTAAAGTATTTACTGGTTCTGTTGAAAATGCCATTGGATGTGCATTACTTGCAGCATGTATTATATAGTCAACTTTCATACTCACACTTAATTGTTCCATTATATCATGTTTTATTAGTTCTAATTTACCCTTAGATATATACTCTTTAAAAATATTTTTTGCATTTTCTAAATTTCTAACAGAAGCTATTACTTTTACATTTGCACTTTTTGTTTCATTTACTTTCATTAATATATCAACGATACATCTTCCTATTAAACCAGATGCTCCTGTAATTAAAATAGTACTATTATATAATTCTTTAAATTCATTATTATTTATTGCTTCTATTAATTGAGTTTCATATATATTATTCATTAATTATTTTCTCCTATTTCATCCAATCTTCTTTTTTAGTGTTTAATAATGCTTTAAATATCTCTATGTCTTCTGGGGTAGTTAATTTTATGTTTTTTTCTGAGCCTATCGAAAAGTAAACATTTTTCCCTAATTCTACCATTAGAGTACATGAAGCAACTGAATTTGTTATATTTTTTGTTTTTGCCTCTTCGTGAGCATTTAATATTTCTTTAAGGATAAATGCTTGTGGCGTTTGTGTTCTCATTAACTTATTTCTATCAATTTGACTGTTAGAGTATATTCTATCTTCTGTTTTCAACATAGCTTCTGCACACGGTATTGCTGTAATTGCATTTCCATACTTTTTGCATTTTACAATATTATCTGATATTATTTCTTGTGATACTAGTGGTCTTATTGCATCATGTATTAATACAACATCATCTTCATGGAACTTTGATTTTATATCTAGCAAACCTTTCTTTATTGATTCTTGTCCACACTTGCCTCCTGATACTATTCCTGTCAATTTGTCTATGTTAAATTGTTTAGCATATGCCATTAATATATCATGCCATCCATCTATACATACAACTTCAATCGCATCTATATCTGGATGATTTTGAAATGCTTCTAATGTATAAATAATAATTGGCTTATTATTTACATTTATAAATTGTTTTGGTATATCTTGGTGCATTCTTATTCCATTACCACCTGCTATAATAAGTGCTATATTCATTTTATTTCCTCCATAGTATTATATTTTTTATAACTATTTTCTGTATCAAATAATACTTCTCCATGTAGAGTTCCATTCTTATTTTCTGGTATTTTCATATAGTCTCCATATTGTCTAGTTAGAAGTTCGTCATAATTTTGGGTTATATTTAGTTTCAATGTTTCAAATTGTATTTCTATTATATCATCTAACCATAAATTTTCATATTTAAACTCTTCTGGTCTAAAACCTACTGCTCCACATTGCTTAGTTTCTATGTTATTATATTTTTGTATTTCTTTTTCATATTTTTCGATTTCCTTATTGTAATTAACAATTTTATATTTTACGGTTCTTATAATCTTTTTTATATAATATTTTATCTTTGATTTGCTTTCTATATTGTAATAGAATTTTAGTTTTTCTTTATGTTTCGAAATCTTTTCTAGAAATTCTCTTCTTTCTTTTTCGTTATCTGGTATATTATCTAGTGGAAATATATCTATGAAAATTCCTTTGTTAAACTTATTATATTGGTCACCACTTATTATCGCTGTTGTATCAGAATTTCTTAATTGGGCATGTCCTCTTGGATAATTTTTCTCTGTTTTATAATATTGTAAAAAGTATGGCTCTTCTAATTCTTTTTGAGCTATTTCTATAAATTTATTGTAATCATTTCTTTTCATTATTATATCAATATCATCATCCCATGGTATATATCCTTTATGTCTTATTGCTCCTAGCAAACTTCCTCCTGATAAAGAATATTTTATATCATTTTCTTTACATATTTTATCAAAAATTTCTACCATTTGAAGTTCTATATTCCAAACTTTTTTCATTTTTTGTGATACTACATAATCACATCTTAC
>CATLDI010000042.1 GCA_949902805.1 uncultured Clostridiaceae bacterium | reverse complement strand
AGATTATTATAATAATAAAAGGATAAAGGGCAAATTAAAAGGAATGAGCCCTGTACAATACAGAGTTCATTCCCAAGTTGCCTAGTACCTAATCAAAAAATGTCCAATTTTTTGGGTTCAGTACAAATATATTAATATCTACTAGTTCTATCATTTAGAGATTTTCGCTTAATTTCTTTTCTTCATCAGAAAGTTTTGAATAACCATCACTACCTCTACTTGCAACCCGCGGTGCAAACTTTTTTACGTTATATGGTATATCTTTTTCAGGAATCTCTGTAAAACACTTACATACTGGGCAAATGCATCCATAATTAATTTCATCTTCATAACATGAACGTTTTACAATATCTCCGTCTTCTACTATTAAAAGACTGTAGCATGGCTTTTGTTTTTGCTCCCAATCTCTTCCAGTGCACCGAACCTCTAATTTCCAATCGGGCATTTTGTAATCACCTTGTTCTTTTACTTGCATACTTTTTCCTCCTTACAATTGTTTTTGAGTACTTGTTACTTTATTATTTTTTCGCATATTCACGAAAGACATTTGTATTTTACCATATTTTTATGTCAATTGCAACATGATTACTGATTTTTTATTATGCTTTTATAAAATTTTATTTTTTATCATTTTTATAACATCTCCATAAATATAAAAACTCCCCACAATAAAACTAACTTTTTTCCTTTGACTTTGTATATATAAAATTGCATCTTGCAAAGTCTTTTGGTATAGATTTTCATTACTTGTCATTTTTCTTGCTGTTTCATATAGTTCTTCTCTTGATACATACCTTTTTTCATCATTTCCACTTGTAAATATGAATGTAGAATTTTCGTCTTTTAGTAGGTGTTTTAATACTGTTTTGTAATCTTTTGTTTTTAGTATTGATATAATATAAATTTTTTCTTCTTTCTTATAATATGTGTTTACTGTATTTATAAAATTTAGAATTGCTTCTTTATTATGTCCGCCATCATATATTATTTTTGGTTCTTTATTTATAGTTTCAAACCTTGCTTTATGTATGACAGTTGATAGTCCTTCTTTTACTGCTTTTTCTGAAATTTTGTGTCCTTTTTTTCTTAGTATATTAATTGTTTCTAAACATAAGCTAGCATTTTCAAATTGCTTGTCTCCTTTTAGGTTTAGTTTTATATTTTTATTTTCTTTATAGTCAAATGTTAAAAATTCGTCTTGATAGTTTTTGTTTTTTATATCTTCTTTTTTTACAACTGTTAATGTATTGTTTTTACTTTTACAAGTTTCTTCTATTATTTTTTGTATCATTTCTTTTTGTTCTATTATAACAGTATTAGAATTTTGTTTTATAATTCCTGCTTTTTGCACTGTTATTTCTTCTAACGTTTCTCCTAATATTGCCATGTGGTCATAGCCAATAGAAGTAATAATAGATACTAACGGCCATACTATGTTTGTGCAGTCATATAAACCTCCTAAACCTGTTTCAAGAACTACAAAGTCACACTCTTTTTCTTTAAAATAGTATAGTGCCATAGTCGTTAATAGTTCAAATAAAGTTACTTTTTCTTTACTTATTTTATTATATTTTTCTATTTTATCTTTTAGCTTTTCTATTATATCTTCCATCTCTTTATCTGTTATGTCTTGACCATTTATACTAATCCTTTCATTGTATTCTATTAAATGAGGTGAAATATATTTTCCTACTTTGTAGCCACTTTTTGTTAAAATATTAGCTAGCATTTCTGTGGTACTTCCTTTTCCGTTTGTACCTGCTATATGAATAACTTTTAGTTTCTCTTCTGGATGATTTAATTCTTCCATAAAGTATTCCATTGCTTTTAGTGTTGGATTTTTGGTTCCTTTATAAAAATTATCAAAATATTCTTCTATATTCATAAAAATGTCTCCTTTCATTTTCATTCCACGCGAAAACGAAAGAAGACATTTTTTCTTCTTTTATTTTTCATAGCGGAATGCGAAAATAAATACGCAAGCTTTTTATACTTTTGCCTTAGTAACAACTTCCCGTTTACTAAGTCTTAACGATTTATTTTCTACTCTATTTTTTATTTATTTAAAATATCCCTACAATATTTCCTTCTTCATCTACATCAATTTGCTCTGATGCAGGTCTTTTTGGAAGTCCTGGCATTGTCATTACCTTTCCTGTTAGTACTACTATAAATTCTGCTCCTACTTTTAGTTTTACTTCTTTTACATGAATGTTAAATGCTTCTGTGCATTCCAAGTTTTTAGCGTCATCTGAGAATGAGTATTGTGTTTTGGCTATACATATTGGTAGATTTTCATAGCCTAATTCATTTATTTTTTTAATTTGTTCTTCCGCTTCTTCTGTGTATTCTACTTTTTCTGCTCCATATATGTTACAAGCTATTTTTTCTATTTTTTCTTTTATACTATCTTCTAATGAGTATATATATTTAAATTGTTTGCTTTCATTATTGCACAATTCCACTAGTTTTTCAGCTAAGTTAGTTGCTCCTTCTCCACCTTTTTCCCAGCTTTCTACTAGGCTTAAGTTAACATTTTTTTCTTCTAGTATTTCTTTTAATATGTTTATTTCATTTGATGTATCTTGAGCAAATTTGTTTATTGCTACAATTACATTTAGTCCAAATTTTTCTTTTAGGTTTTCTATGTGTTTTAGAAGATTTTTACTTCCTCTTTTTAAGGCTTCTATATTTTCATTTGTAAGTTCATCTTTTGGAATTCCGCCATGATATTTCAAGGCTTTTATTGTGGCAACTATAACTACTGCGTCTGGTACTTTTCCTAGTTTTCTTGTTTTAATATTTAGGAATTTTTCTGCTCCTAGGTCTGCTCCAAAGCCGGCTTTCCGTTACAACGTAATCTGCTAGTTTTAGAGCCATTTTTGTGGCTACTACGCTATTACAGCCGTGTGCTATATTTGCAAATGGTCCTCCGTGTATTAAGGCTGGTGTATGTTCTAGTGTTTGTACTAAATTTGGATTAAATGCATCTTTAAGTAGTACTGTCATTGCTCCTTCTGCTTTTAGGTCATGTGCTGTTACTTTCTTTCCTTCTTTGTCAAAGCCTATTATAATATTTCCTAGTCTTCTTTTTAGGTCTTCTAAACTTGATGCTAAGCAGAATATTGCCATTATTTCTGATGCTACTGTTATATCAAAACCATCTTCACGTGGCACAATATTTTTTTCGTTTGATAAACCTGTATTTACTGTTCTTAGTTGTCTATCATTTAAGTCTACACATCTTTTCCATGTTACTTTTTCTATATTTAGCTCATTTCCGTGATATATATGGTTATCAATTATAGCTGAAAGTAAGTTATTGGCTGAAGTTATTGCATGTATATCTCCTGTAAAGTGTAAGTTTATATCTTCCATAGGTGCTACTTGTGAATAGCCTCCGCCTGTCGCTCCTCCTTTTATTCCAAATACTGGCCCTAGTGATGGTTCTCTTAAAGCTAATATAGATTTTTTTCCTATTTTTCTTAAACCATCTGCTAATCCTATAGAGATAGTTGTTTTTCCTTCTCCTAATGGGGTTGGGTTTATGGCTGTTACTAGTATTAGTTTTCCGTCTTTTTTACCTTCTATTTTTTGCAACTTTTCTAAAGAAACTTTTGCCTTATATTTTCCATAAGGTTCTAAATATTCTTCTTCTATTTCATTTTGTTTAGCTATATTCATAATTTGTTCTAACTTTGTATTTCTTGCAATTTCGATATCTTTCATTTTTGGCATGCACCTCTTTTTTATTTATTATTGACAATTATTTAATTAAAGTATATAATATAAGTAGAAAATGAGAAACCACAAACGTGGTTTGCCGTTAGTATATTGTAAAAAAACACATTGAACTGGCAGGTTACAGATGTGTTTTTTTATTGGTCTTTATTTTTGTTTGCTTATCATCATAACTATTGCTATAATTAAGGCAAACGTAATGATAGTAATACCTAGTAGTGAATAAAATAATATGTATATAATTTCTAGTAAATATGTTTCTATCATACGCCTCACCTCCTTTAAGTGGAGGCAAACCACATCTGCTTATTCCCATCTTCTATGCTATACAGTTTATAATATTTATATATTTTTTGCAATAGAATTTACGAAATTTTTTTCGTATACTTTTTATTATCATAATAAAATAGGCAGTAAAAATTATCTACTGCCTATAAATTAGCTTTTATACCATTTTAAAACTTTTACTCTTTATTGATATTTTTTTAGAATCTGTTTGCATGCCTCATCTTGTCCTTTTTTAACTGCTAATTCTATAAATTCTTTTTGAATTTTATGAAATTGATAATCTGACAGATAAGTATTTAGAATTATAATTTTATGTTCTTTTTCAAACTCATCACATCTTGTAATATGAACTTGCCTAATATCTTCATTCTCTATATTTTTATATAATCTGTAATTCGCTTTTGTAGAATTTCTATCAACTCTACAATCTCTAGGTGGATGCACTATATCTACATAGTCTGTATACATATATGTACCTATATATACATATATTTCGTTGGTATCTCCATCAATCATATAAATACGATTTCTAAAAGATTTTACAAGTATTTCAGAATCTGTTTGATTAACTAGTTGTAAATTATCCCTGTCGCTTAGTTCTTCTTTCAATTCTAAATATTCTCTTACCCATTTATTTTGATCCAATTCATTTTTTTCTCTTTTGCTTTTTTTTAAGTTCCTTCCGCCGTTCTTTTTTCATATTGAATTCTTTTTTTATAGAATCTAAAAGTTCTTGTTTCATTTTTATTCCTCCTTAAAATAATTATTTTACTTTGTTGACAAGTTACTTTTCATAGCAAAATAGGATTAATAAATTGATATTATATATATTAACATATTTCTACTATTTTTTCAACTATTAAAAAAAATATCCACTAAATGGAAACTTTTAGGACTTTCATAAAGTTTCCAAACAAACAAAAAAACCACTAGCTAGTGGTTTTTAGTTTGGATATCAAATTCTATCTAGGAAATTTGATTGCAGCTTGTGCAGCGGCTAATCTTGCTATTGGAACTCTGTATGGTGAGCATGATACATAGTCTAATCCTACTTTGTGGCAGAATTCTACTGATGCTGGGTTTCCTCCGTGTTCTCCACATATTCCTA
Organism: uncultured Clostridiaceae bacterium; assembly: GCA_949902805.1. Lineage (GTDB taxonomy): Bacteria > Bacillota > Clostridia > TANB77 > CAG-508 > UMGS1663. Next base: position 8,213 of record CATLDI010000042.1, on the reverse strand, counting down.
AATCGATATCTGGTCTTGTTTGTTTTCCTAGTTTTACTGCCATTTCTACTAATTTTCCTACACCTGTTTGGTCTAGTTTAGCGAATGGATCTGATTCGTATATTTTCTTGTCATAGTAGTCTCCTAAGAATTTTGCTGCGTCATCACGGCTAAATCCAAATGTCATTTGTGTTAAGTCGTTTGTTCCAAATGAGAAGAATTCAGCTTCTTTTGCTATTTCGTCTGCTGTTAGAGCAGCTCTTGGTATTTCTATCATTGTTCCTACTTTGTATTCTAAGTTAACACCAGCATTTGCGATAACTTCGTCTGCTGTTTTAACTACTACGTCTTTAACATATTTTAATTCTTTTATTTCTCCAACAAGTGGAATCATTATTTCTGGAACTACGTTCATTCCTTCTTTGTTTACGTTTATAGCAGCTTCTATAACAGCTCTTGTTTGCATTGCTGCAATTTCAGGGTATGTTACTGCTAAACGGCATCCACGGTGTCCCATCATTGGGTTGAATTCTTTTAATCCTTCACAGATATTTTTTAATTCTTCAAATGATAGTCCCATTTCTTTTGCTAATTCTGCAATTGCTTCATCTTCGTGTGGTACGAACTCGTGTAGTGGTGGATCTAAGAAACGTATTGTTACTGGGTAACCTTTCATTTCTCTATATAGTCCTTCAAAATCTCCTCTTTGCATTGGAAGTATTTTTGCTAATGCTTTTTCACGTTGTTCTGCTGTTCTTGAAACTATCATTTCACGAATAGCTGCTATTCTATCTGGCGCAAAGAACATATGCTCTGTACGGCATAGACCTATACCTTGTGCTCCAAATTCATATGCTTGGTGTGCATCTTTTGGTGTGTCAGCATTTGTTTTTACTTTTAATACTCTATATTGGTCAGCCCATCCCATTAATGTAGCGAAGTTTCCTGAAACTGATGCTTCAACTGTTTCAACTTTTTCTCCATATACATTTCCTGTTGAACCGTCAAGTGAAATCCATTCACCCTCTAGCACTTTTCTTCCGTCTGGTAATGTAAAGTATTTTTCTTCTTCATTTACTATTATTTCACCACAACCTGCTACACAGCATGTTCCCATACCACGTGCAACAACGGCTGCGTGTGATGTCATACCACCACGTACTGTAAGTACACCATGACATACATTCATTCCATCTATATCTTCTGGAGATGTTTCTAGTCTTACTAATACTAGGTCTTTTTCTCCTGCTTCATGTAGTTCTACTGCTCTATCTGCTGTGAATACTACTTTACCTGTTGCAGCTCCTGGTGATGCTGCTAAACCTTTTGCTACTACTTTTGCTGCTTTTAATGCGCTGCTATCAAAGTTTGGATGTAATAGTTGGTCTAATTGAGCTGGTTCTACTCTTAATACTGCTTCTTTTTCTGTTATCATTCCTTCATTTACTAAGTCAACAGCTATTTGAAGTGCAGCATTTGCAGTTCTTTTACCATTTCTTGTTTGTAAGAAGAATAATTTTCCTTTTTCTATTGTGAATTCCATATCTTGCATGTCTTTGTAATGTTTTTCTAGTTTTTCTGCATACATTACGAAGTCTTCATATGCTTTTGGATTTACATTTTTTAATTGGTCAATGTGCTCAGGAGTTCTTACACCTGCAACAACGTCTTCACCTTGTGCATTCATTAAGTATTCACCAAATATTTTGTTTTCTCCTGTAGCTGGGTTACGTGTGAAGGCAACACCTGTTCCACAGTCTTCTCCCATATTTCCGAATACCATTTCTTGAATGTTAACAGCTGTTCCCCAGCTTCCTGGTATATCGTTTAATCTTCTATATGTTATAGCTCTTGCATTGTTCCAAGAACGGAATACGGCTTTTACACCTTCTATTAATTGTGTTCTTGGGTCTGATGGGAATTCTTCTCCCTTAGCATTTTTGTATACTTCTTTGAATCTTACAACTAATTCTTTTAAATCTTCTGCTGTAAGTTCTGTGTCTAATTTAACACCTTTTGCTTCTTTAACTTCATCTATTATTTTTTCAAAGAAAGGCTTTGGTATTTCCATAACAACGTCACTAAACATTTGGATGAATCTTCTGTAGCTGTCATAAGCAAATCTTTCATTTTTTGCTGCTATTGCTTTAACTACTTCTTCATTTAAACCTAAGTTTAGAACTGTATCCATCATTCCTGGCATAGATGCTCTAGCTCCTGAACGAACTGATACTAGTAATGGATTTTCTAAATCTCCAAATTTCTTTCCTGTAATTTCTTCTAATTTTGTTAAGCTTGCAAAGATTTCTTCTTCTATTTCTGGTGCTATTTTTTCACCATCTTCATAATATCTTGTGCACGCTTCAGTTGTTACTGTGAAACCTTGTGGAATTGGTAATCCTAAGTTAGTCATTTCTGCTAAGTTAGCTCCTTTTCCTCCTAAAAGTTCACGCATGTCTGCATTTCCTTCACTAAAAAGGTATACATATTTTTGACTCATATAAAAACCTCCTTGTTTTTTATGTCTTAACTATATGATTTTGTTAAAACTTTAACATATTTTAGTTCGTCCTAGAATATTTTTCCAGAACGTACTTATTATACCCATAAAATAGGGAAATGTAAAGTTTTTTTCAAGATTTTTTTGAGATTTTGGGGACGCACCCTAAAATCTCACTTTAACATTCGAGAAAGCGTTTTGGGATTAATGTCTAACATTTTAGCTAATTGCACTTGTTTGTATTTTTTCTTTTTTAAATATTTAGCTACATCTTTTATATTATTTTTGTTATTTTTAATTTCTTCTAAATTTAATTTATTTTCTTTTAAATATTCTTGCATTGCTATTTTAAAGTTTTCTTCATCTCTTTCAATATCCATAACTTCTATTTCATCATTTGCAGTTTTTATTCTTTCTAATATGTCTTTTTCATTTACAAATATTTTTATTAGTGGCTCTTTATTTATTATAATTTTTTTATTTTTGAAATATTCTTTGTAACTAGAATATTTATAATCTTCCTCTTTTAATTCCTTTCCCGCTTTTACTGAATTCATATGAATATATTTTATACAATTTATTAAATAATTTTCGTCATCTATGTATTGGCTTTGAAAACGATTTCTAAAAACAAATCCTATTCTATCATTTGTTTTGTTATAATATATTCCATAGCTTGTGTTGTGGCTTTTCATATAGTTAGAAATATTTGTAATATGTTCTGAATAAATTATCATATGTGACTGATTATCCATAATACAATAAGATATAATTTTTATATCGAATTTTTTGTTACATTCTTTCATTAATTTTATATATTCTTTCTTTTGTGCTTCTGTTCGAAAAATATAAGATTTGTTAATTCCTTGAACCATAATATGAAAGAAACCAATTTTATGAATATTTCTGGGCAATCTTGGCATAATTTATCTCCTTTTATTTGAATTAAATTAATTGAATTAAATACATTTATTATATTATGAAAACCATAAAATTTCAAGAAGATTTTTCCGACATTTTATCTTATTTTTCGTCTTAAGAAGATTCTATGCAAATATTAGTATATGTTATTCAAACATTTAAAACATGTTTGTGAGATTTTCGGGTGCGTCCCAAAAATCTCTATTTTTCACATTTTAATATTTGCATAATTTGATATTTGTGTTATAATGTTTTCATCAAAAAACCTAAGGAGGTATTGTATATGGCAAAGAAAGATGAAAATGGACGGATTGTAGTTCCAAAGGATATTGTAACTAAGAGTACTCTATTTATTGCAACAGATGAATTTAAACCCTATTTTTTCTTAGACAATTGTGGAGGAGTAGGAATTAATATTAATGTTGGTTGCCCTTATCCTGATGACATTGAATTTTTGGGCTATTGTGATTTTAACGAAGCTACTTGTTCCATATTACTACCCCAAAATGTTGATTGTGCATTAGGAGGATCTAATGTTGGAGAATATTTCTTTTCTATAAAGTCACCTAATGCTTGTATTCCTCGAGTTTATATTCGTAAAGTTTGTATTAACGAAGACATTCATGAGTAACTTTCAATCTTTCAATGCAAACCAGGATGCTAAAATTTAGCATCCTGGTTTATTTTGTTAAAATTCTAATTTTTCTTCTAACCATGCTGGTATTTCGTCTATTTTTAAGCGAATTTGTTCCATTGTGTCTCTGTCTCTTATTGTTACTGTGTCATCTTCTAGTGTATCAAAATCTACTGTTACACAGTAAGGTGTTCCTATTTCATCTTCTCTCCTATAACGTTTTCCTATTGAACCTGCTTCGTCATAGTCACACATAAATTTCTTTGATAATTTTGTATATACTTCATCTGCTTTTTCACTTAGTTTTTTAGATAGTGGAAGTACTGCTACTTTGTATGGTGCTAGTGCTGGGTGTAAGTGTAATACTGTTCTTGTATCTCCTTCGGCTATTTCTTGTTCTTCGTATGCGTTGCATAGCATTACTAAAAAGATTCTATCTACTCCTACTGCTGGTTCTACGCAGTATGGTACATATCTTTCATTTGTTTCTGGGTCTAAGTATGTTAGGTCTTGTTTTGATGCTTCCATGTGTCTTGATAGGTCGTAATCTGTTCTATCTGCTATTCCCCATAATTCTCCCCAACCAAATGGGAATAAGAATTCTATGTCTGTTGTTCCTTTGCTGTAGAATGATAGTTCTTCTTTTGAGTGTTCTCTCATTCTTAAGTTTTCTTCTTTTACTCCTAAGTTTACTAGCCAATCTTTACAGAATTTTTTCCAGTATTCATACCATTCTAAGTCTGTTCCTGGTTTGCAGAAAAATTCTAGTTCCATTTGTTCAAATTCTCTTGTTCTGAATATAAAGTTTCCTGGTGTTATTTCATTTCTGAAAGAACGTCCCATTTGTCCAATTCCCATTGGCATTTTTCTTCTTGTTGTTCTTAATACATTTTTAAAGTCTACAAACATTCCTTGTGCTGTTTCTGGTCTTAGGTATACTTCTGATTTTGCATCTTCTGTAACTCCCATAAATGTTTTGAACATTAAGTTGAATTTTCTTATTTCTGTAAATTCTTGTTTTCCACAGTTAGGACAAACTATATTGTTTTCGTTTATATATTCTACTAATTGTTCATTTGTCCATCCATCTAAACCTGAAATATCTTTACCTTGTTTAAATCCCCATTCTTCTATTAATTTGTCTGCTCTATGTCTTGTTTTACATGCTTTGCAGTCTATTAGTGGGTCTGAAAATCCACCTACATGACCTGTTGTTACCCATACTTGTGGATTCATCATAATTGCAGCATCGATACCTACATTGTGTTTATTCTCTGTTATAAACTTTTTCCACCAAGCATCTTTAATGTTTTTCTTAAGTTCTGCACCTAATGGACCATAATCCCAAGAGTTTGCTAAACCTCCATAAATTTCTGAGCCTGGGTATACAAACCCTCTGTTTTTGCATAAAGCAACTAGTTTTTCCATTGTTAATTCTGACATTTTAAATTTCTCCTTTCTCATTTTATACACACCAAAGGGGTGTCCCAAATTGTCCAAATGTCTCAATTGGGGACTGTCCCTAATTGGGACATTTGCGTCCAAAAAAAACTTCCATTCCTAGCTTTTTCAGCTAGGGACGAAAGTTATAGTTTTCCGCGGTTCCACCCTAATTGGTAATTTTCTTTTAATTACCCTCTTTTATTTTTATATGCTCCAAAGCTCCCCACAAACATTTTATTGTTGGCTTTCACCTTTTCCCAACTCTCTTTTTAATAAAATAGTTTTGCTTTTTCTTTTTCTTTGCATTTATATTTAACTTATATTATTTTATTCTCTTTTTGTTATAAAGTCAATACTTTAATTAAGATTTCTTAACAAACCATCTACACCATGTTCCCTATATCTTCTAACCCATTTTCTTACACATGATGCTGATAGAATATTAAAGAAATTTGAATCATCTCGATATCCATGATGATTTTCTTCACAATACTTTATAACTTCTAATTTAAATTCTTTTGAATATTTTGACATAAAAATGAACCCTCCTTATTAAATTTTTTGCCTAATAAGAAAGATTCAATTCATTCCGGCGATTCCGCTCATTGCATCCTAACACAACGAGAAAAACTGCCTACTTAACGTACTTCGTTCGTTAAGTTCTTTTTCGATTGTTCTAGTTTTTTACTTGATTCGTATATACCATTTGTTATTGTTATTAACGGTTTAGTTTTAAGAGTTACTTATAAAGTATGGGACGGAAGGCTTCTGTTTTGCCCTCGATAACATCTTCACTTTTCTCACTAGGCCAGCGGGACGCCGCCGGACCTGAAGCACCAACAGGGTACGAATTACCGACCTCTACATATTGTGAAGGTATGGCCAAAGTAAGAGCCGTTCTCCGTTGTCCATTCCAAAGCGTTTCCAGCCATATCATAAATATTATTTATTGAATATGCTGTATTCGAACCTGTTACTGCTATTTCTTCTGAATCTAAATTTCCTTTACCTGAAGAATCTATATCATATCCTGCATTTAGCTCTCTATTATCTGATGAGTTTACCATCCATTGCAATGTAGTATCCCATGCTGCTCCACTTATTAGCGTCGAATGTACTCCTGTTTCGTCATAGTCTATCATTGCTTTTGATACTGTTATTGCATCTGCTCTACTTATCCAAGTCCATACTCCTACGTTTGGTCGTGATAATGGTTTATAGGTTCCATCTGTTGGTTTTAAAGAATCGTCATTAAATGAGCTTTCCTCATATATGGTAAAATTATCTTTTGACTCTTCTATTCCAGCTTCATATTTTGCTATATAAAAGCCACCATATTTTCCTACACTTTCTTCTATTGCTTGCACACTACTATCCTCTGCTTCAACTGTTGTGTCTGTTGGTAATAATCCTAAATCATCTTCATTATATTTTCCTGTTGTTGTTTTTTGAAATATTTGGACTGTGTGTCCATTTGCTTGTGCTTTTTGTTGTTCTTCTGCTGTTAATACACATGGTACCCATACAAATTCGTTTCCTACCGAGCTCGTTTCACCTATTATTGTGTAACCTGAGTTCCATGTTCCTTCTCCTGTATACTTAAATCCTTTTGGTATATATGGGTCGTTATATGCTCCCCCTTCGTAGCCACTTTCTCCTGGGTTGCCTGTGTTTCCTTCTGTTATTTTATTGTTTCCTAGTATTTCTTCTATTGGTATTATTTCTTCTTTTCCTTCTGGTTTTAGCCCTGTTATATTTTCTTCTGAATCTTTTTGTGGATCTCCATATTTTCCTAATATTGTTTCTAGGTCACCTTTGTTTATGTTTGTTTCTTCGTTTACTAGTTGTTTTTCTAGTATTTCGGTTTGTATTCTTTCTATTAGGGTTGCTCTTTCTGTTTTATCTCTTGCTTCTTTTGCTTTTGTGAATATTCCGTTGTCGCTTAGGGTAAGGTTTATTGCTACGCTAGCTAATATTAATAGTACTATTATTGTTATTACAAGAGCTATTAGCGTTATTCCTTTGTCAGACGTCAAGCTTGCTTCTACAGTTCTTTTTTTATTCATTGATATTTCACCGTTTGAGTTTTGTTTTTTTATTTCTTTCATTTTCTTGTTTTCCTTTCTTTCTTTTGTTTTTGCATTTTGTATTTTTTCCTTTCTTTTGTTTCTCTGGTAGTTTCTTCGAAGGGCAGGTCGCCGATGGCGACGGCCCCTACAAAACTAATTGCGTTTCTTTTGCATTATAGTTTCATATTTTTAATAATTTATGTTTGTTGCTACTTATGTTTGTGTCTTACTTATAAATTTCTTCTGTGTTAATATATTATCAAAAAATTACTATTCTCGAAAAAGTTAGTTATAATTCGCAAATTGTAATATTTTGTTTTTACGATATGCTAAGTTTTTATATGTTTTTTTATATTTATTACTTGTTTGCACCTATTTACATATGAACATTATTGATACTTTTCTTTCTTTTTATACTAGCTCTTGTATTTATTTTTTCAATGTTCTTATGTAGATAAGTTATTACTTGTAATTTATTCTATCAATACTATTTTTGGTTGTCAAGATTTTTTCGTTTTTTTACTTCATCTTTTTCTTGATGGTCCATTCAAAATTCTATTGCAACAAAAACCTAATATATATTTTTTTATTAATTAAGCTGCTTTTTCTATTTTATTTATTTCTATATTAAACATCTCTTCTGCTGATGTGTAATTTAATATTTCTC